>JAMWCC010000075.1 GCA_023818375.1 Candidatus Omnitrophota bacterium
ACTTTCAGCAAATTTTGCTGAACTTGGAAGGGAAGTAACCGCTGTTACTGAGGCGGGCGCGGATATGATACATTTTGATGTGATGGATGGGCATTTTGTCCCAAATATCACTTTTGGTCCAATGATACTTGAGGCAATAAGAAGATACTCACACCTTCCGTTCGATGTACACTTGATGATAACACACCCACAGAAATACTGGAAAATTTTTGCAGATGCCGGCGCCGATATAATTGGGTTCCATATTGAGGTCGATGTCGATCATAAACTACTTGTTGATGAAATTCACCAAGAAGGTAAAAAGGTGTGCATAGTGATAAATCCACCGACAAAAATAGAGAAGACTGAATTCATACTCCCACATATCGATATGATACTTGTAATGACAGTAAATCCTGGTTTCGGTGGACAAAAATTCATTGATTCAAACCTTGAAAAAATTTCATGGCTTAACAAAAAGAGAAAAGAAAATGGTTATGAATTCTTAATTGAAGTGGATGGTGGCATAAATTATGAAACAGCTCGCCTTGTAAAAAAAGCAGGCGCTGATGTACTTGTTGCTGGTTCGTTTATTTTTGGAAGCAAAAATTACAAAGAAACTATTCAGAATCTAAAATGTTGCAAATAAAAGAGAATGAATTGAATGATATTTTGGAAAAAAGGGTTTCAATTTCAACTGATGTTGAAAGAAGAGTCCTGAAGATTATAAATGATGTAAAGAAAAAAGGTGATTACGGACTCAGACTCTGGACGAAAAAACTTGATGGTGCTGACATTCAAGATTTCAGCGTCTCTGAAAACGAAATAAAAAGATGCCTTTTGGAGATCCCAGATACTGATAGAAAAATGATAAAAACCGTAATTACCAGAGTGGAAAAGTATCATAGAAAACAGTTTATCAATCAGTTTAGCATTAAAGAACCGGGTATCAAAATTGATTTTAAAGTCAAACCTGTTGAAAAAGTCGGTATATACATTCCAGCAGGAAGATCGCCACTGGTATCTACCGTGATAATGACAGCCGTGCCTGCAAAGGTGGCAGGAGTCAAAGAAATCATTGCCTGCAGTCCTCCTTCATATTTTGGAACAATTCATCCTTACATCATTGCGACTTTGGCAATGTTAGAAATTAAGAAAATCTTTAAAGTTGGAGGAAGCCAGGCAATTGCAGCCATGGCTTTTGGTACTGAAAGTATCCCTAAAGTGAATATCATTGCTGGGCCAGGAAATATTTTTGTCAATACAGCAAAAAAACTTCTTACAGGAACAGTGGGAATTGATCTTCTGGCAGGTCCGAGTGAGCTGGTTGTCCTAATGGATAACACAGCAAACCCTGACTGGGTTGAGGCAGATCTTAAATCCCAGCAGGAACATAGAGATGGTTTCATACTTATGGTTTCAACTGATGAACTACTTGCAAAAAAAATAGCTAAAAAAATCAAGACAGGGTACTGGATAAAAGTTGAATCGATTGAAAAAGGAGTAAACATTGTAAACAAAATAGCACCTGAACATGTCCAGGTTATATGCAAAAACGCTAGAAAAATAGCCGAAAAAATCATCGCAGGGGCAATATTTATAGGTAATTACACGCCATGTGCATTAGGAGACTATATCGCTGGGCCAAGCCATACACTTCCAACATGCAGTAGCGCTTGTTTTGACTCAGGACTGAGTGTATTCAACTTTTTAAGAACATTCGCTACTATTGAAGCAAACAAACGATTTTTTTATAAAAATGGTATAATAGCAGAAAGAATTGCAGAGATTGAAAATCTTGTGCATCACAAAAAATCATTGAAAGAAAGAAGAGTTTTTTCATAAACAAGGGAGAGAAAAAATGAATATTGAAATACTTGCAAGGCTCATTATCCTGGTGTGCGCCGGAATAGCTGTACTTGGATTTTTGATTGGCTTCCTTGTTTTTTCGATCAATAGGAAAAAAGGTCTTGTGGGCCTTTTACTTGTGGTAATTTTTGCAGCCATTACAGGATATTATTCCTACCTTTTTTTCTTCCCCCTTAATACCTATACTGTTAAGCAACAAATCACACCCCAATTTTCAATCAGCCCTGGACAACCGCCAGTAATGATGGTTCTGGAAACAGAAGATGGATCTCAGTTAATAGCAGAGGACGGCGATTATCTTGAAATTAAAAGTAATCTGCGGATTAAGATCATGGGTGCAAGACAAAATGACAAGTCTCTTGAAAATGTGAGAATTAATGTCGTTGGATTTACTCCAGAGAGTAATCCATCAACGACTAATGATATAGGATATTTCTTTTCATACAGAGATATGCAGAAACGTTTTGCAATCGATGAAAATAAAACAGTGTTCAAGGTAGAAATAAAGAAAGACGATGAGAAAATTGCTGAGGTCTTTCTGAAGTTCATCCTAAATGAATAAAAATGCGGTTATTGTTAGTTTTGAAGGAATTGATGGTTCCGGAAAAACCACCCAGGCAAAAAAATTTTTCAGATACCTAAAAAACAATGGTATTGATGCAATTTTTTATAGAGACCCTGGCACAACAGTGGTTGGCGAAAAGTTGCGAAAGATCCTTTTGAGCAAAAAGGATAATATTTCTCCGCTCACTGAATTATTTTTATATCTTGCTGCAAGAAACGAGCTTGTCAGTCAATTAATCTTACCTGCTTCAAGAAAAAAAATTGTTATTGTTCTGGACAGGTTTATTGACTCTACAATCGCTTATCAGGGGTATGGTAGAGGAATACCTTTAGAATTAATCGAGCTTGCCCATAAATCAATTCTCAATGGACTTAAACCTGATATCACTTTTTTGATCGACGCATCGCCGGATTCACTGAGAAAAAATATTAATAAAGTCCCAGACCGACTTGAAAAATCTATTACATTTCAAAGAAAAGTTAGACAAGGCTACATAGCAATTGCAAAAAAGGAACCAGGAAGAATAAGGGTAATAAAAAGGAAGAGTAAGGAAGAGACATTCAAATCAATTATAAAGTACTGGCAGGAGTTTGTTTATGAATGTAATACAGGTACTTGACTACTTTAGAAAAGCAGTATCTAAAAATAGAGTTGGACATGCCTTCATAATTCATGGCGGCTGTGAAAAGGAAAGAAAAAATGTTGTCATTAATATAGCCAAAATTCTTGAATGCAAAACCTCACCAGAAATATGTGAAAATTGTTATCCCTGTAAAACTATTACAACAGGTAATTTCCCTGATGTACATACAGTAAGAAATGCAAAGAAAAGTCTTTCTATTGACGAGGTTCGCGCAATAAAAGAACTGATGTATACAAAACCTTATTTTGGTAATCATAGGATTTTTATTATAGAGACCGACTGGATACAACAACCAGCAGCAAACAGCCTACTTAAAATAATGGAAGAACCACCAGCATACGGTATCATAATAATACTGACCCGCAACAACAAGAATTTTCTTCCAACTATTGTTTCTCGCGCAATAAATTTAAAACTGAATCCTGAACCATTCATAAATCTTGATCAAGAGTTACCAGAGGAAATAACCCAACTACTGGAATCCGCAAGTCAGAAAAACTGGTATGACCTATTCAAAAAAGCAGAAAAAGTCTCTAAAAATTTCACAAGAGAAGAAATTGAGAATTTCCTTGATTGGTTCATACTCCTTGGTAGGCAGAAGTTGCTCGCCAGTGCTGGTTTTGAAACGTTGCTTGAAAAAAAATATTCAGATATAATAAAAAAGATAGACCTTAGCACACTAACAGAATTAATTGATGCAAGACAATACCTGAGATTTAACGTTAATACCAGAATCTTTTTGGAGCTGGTTGCTTTAAAGTTGTGCGTGCCGAAGTGGCGGAACTGGCAGACGCGCTAGGTTCAGGACCTAGTGGTGGCAACGCCGTCGGGGTTCAAATCCCCGCTTCGGCACAAATTTAAAACTCACGGGGATTTGAATGGAGCGAAGACGTATAGGTGCGAGCAAGCGAGCACCTGTGCGGATGGTTGCCAGTGCGATGAAGAAAGAGCACTGACTGGCAAGCCCGCCGAGAAGGTGAGGCGGGCCGGATCAACCCGAGCCGTAGCGGGAGGCGAGGGCGCCAAATCCCCGCTTCGGCACAATGAAAAAACAGTTAATAGTGAATAGTAAAAAGTTAATAGTTCATATCAAAAAAAAGGAGAGATATGAAAATTCTTGCAATTTCAGCACATCCTGACGATATTGAGCTTTTCTGCGCTGGCACCCTTGCAAAATTCAAAAAACAGGGTCATTCGATTGCAATGGCAATTTTATGCAATGGAAACAAAGGACATTTTGAAATTGGGCCTGAAGAACTTGCATCTATAAGGAAAAAAGAAGCAGAAGAATCTGCAAAAATACTTGATGCACAGCTTTTCATAGGGTTATTCCCTGACCTTGAACTGCATGTAAATCAACAGGCAGTGGAAAAGGTGATGGATGTGATAAGAGAGGTTGATCCAGATGTTATCATCACACATTCTCCTGATGACTATATGATGGACCATGTAAATGCAGGTAAAATTGCCATTGATGCTTCATTTTGCGCAACACTACCAAACTACAAAACAAAGATTGATAAAGTTACAAAACTTGTTCCTGTGTTTTTTATGGACACTGCATCAGGAGTTAATTTTCAACCAACAGAGTATGTTGACATTACAGAAGAAATGCCAATCAAGGAAAAGATGCTGCTGTGTCACCAGAGCCAGTATAAATGGCTGAAAGAGCATGATAAGATTGACTATGTAGAATTCATGAAAGCACTTAGCGCCTTCCGAGGAACTCAGTGCGGGGTTAAATATGCCGAAGGTTTCAGGCAGCACCTTGTCTGGGGAAGAATAAAACCTTATAGAATTCTACCCTGAATGGAATCGAAAATGACTCCGCGCGAAAGATGGTACAATACTTTTCATTTTAAGCCTGTCGATAGAATTTTTAATATGGAATTTGGCTGGTGGTCTGACACACTTAAAAGATGGCACAATGAAGGACTACCAGCAGAAATTGATACGATTGAAAAAGGCGATAGATTCTTTGGTTTTGACAAATTAACGTATGTTCCAGTTAATCTTGGACTTGACCCTGCCTTTGAAACAAAAATTATTGAAGAAACAGAAAATTATCAGATCATTCAGGACTCAAGCGGTGTTATTGCAAAACATTTCAAGGATGGAAAAAGCTCAATACCGCACTATATCAAGTTCCCTATTGAAGATAGAGATGACTGGGAAAACTTTAAAAAACGCTTGAATCCCAGTTCAAAAAGATATCCAGATGCAAGGGACTGGGAAGAGTTTAAAAAGAAGGCGACTATTTCGGAATATCCTGTTATTATTGGTGGTGGAAGTTTGTTTGGATGGATAAGAAACTGGATGGGATTTGAGAATTGTCTCATGTCTTTTTATGATCAGCCGGACTTGATTGAAGAAATCATTGATTATTTGTGCAATTATATTCTGGCAGTGAACGAAAAAGCGCTTTTAGAAATAAAAATTGATGCAGTCGGAATGTGGGAAGACATGGCTTTTAAAACACAACCAATGATATCCCCTTCCCTTTTCAAAAAGTACCTGGTGCCCAGATATAAAAGATTGGCTGAAAGATTCAGAAAAGCGGGAATTGACCTTATTTTTATTGATTGTGATGGAAATATAAATGAACTGGTTGAACTGTGGCTCGATGCTGGAATAAATATCATGTTTCCCCTTGAAATAAACAGTGGCTCTGACCCGGTTATGTTGAGAAAAAAATTTGGAAAAAGGGTACTGCTAATGGGTGGGGTTGATAAAAAAGCCCTGATCGAAGGGCCAGATGCAATTGATCGAGAACTTGCAAGAATTAAGGATGTGGTGGTGGAAGGTGGTTATATTCCTCATGTTGACCATAGAGTCCCGCCTGATGTGAGTCTGAAAAACTATCTTTATTATCTAAGGAAGAAAAGGGAAGTTTTCAAAATTTATGACTGGCAGATACCAGAGATTGTTTGAGGAATGAAAAGCGGAACAGTTGCAATAATTGGAAAACCAAATGTCGGAAAATCAACCATTATAAATGCTCTTACTGGTACTAAAGTTTCTATTGTTTCCCGCCATCCTGCTACAACAAGATTCAGAATACTTGGAATAAAAACCACAAAGGACTACCAGATTGTTTTTGTTGATACGCCTGGTTATGAAAAATCAAAATACTATCTTGGTGAGATAATGAAAAAAAGCGTCCTAACAGCAATTGAAGAAGCAGATATCCTTTTGGGTATAATTGATTGTACTCATTATGATTCAGAAGATGAAGAAATTCTGACAGAACTCATTAAATCAAAAAAACAAGTAATTGCTGTTATCAATAAGATTGACAAAATCAAACCAAAGGAAAAAGTACTCCCTTTGATAGAGAACCTTAACACAAAATTTGGTTTCACAGAGATAGTTCCATGTTCTGCACTAACTGGAGAAAACCTGAATGATGTTGAGAAAACAATAGTTAAGTATCTACCTGAAGGAGATATGTTGTTTCCCCCGGAATTTACTGATTCAATGCCCCAGATTTATAAAATTAGCGAGATTATTAGAGAAAAGGCATTTGAACAGGTGTATCAGGAAATACCACACTCTGTTGCAGTTGAAGTTGAAGAAATGAAACCGGGTGATAAAAATCCTGATATTCTTGTAATATTTGCGAATGTTATTGTTGAAAAAGACAATCAGAAAAAAATTATCATCGGGAAAAATGGTGAAAAAATTAAAGTAATCGGGCAGAAAGCTAGACAGGAAATAGAAGCTGCAATTGGTAAAAAGGTTTACCTTCAATTGAGAGTCAAGGTTGTTGAAAAATGGAGAGATAGACCCGACATTTCAAGCAGGTTTGGGTACGGTTCGTTTTAAATATCACAGGATGCAGCTGATAGTTAATGGTTGAAGTGGATAGTTCCTGAACTTATCATCCCTTTCACAAAAAGGGGATTTTTGAAATCCATCCCGACCTTCCTTTTATAAAGGAAGGAGAAGGAAATCTCCCCAGCCCCTCTTTTATAAAGAGGTGAGGACGTTGTTTCCCCCTTTATAAAAGGGGGATAAAGGGGGATTTCAAAAAACACCGGACAGTTGACACAGAAACATTTCTGAGGGTTTTGATTCAGTGCTTAAAGTTTCCTGCTTCACAAAACGGGAACAAAGCAGACTTCTACGATTTACTATTGCGTCTGACCGCTGAACCAGAAGGGATCTGTTGTTCCTGAATACCACAAAGGAACCTGGTCTTTTGTTCTCGATTCAACATGCCCATCACAGAAAAGAAAACTCGCTGAACCAGTATGTCTGTATGCTATTCCCATTTCAGGATGGTTGAAGTTTATTCTTGCATAGTAATCAGAATTATCAAGTTGCGGACCTGGCTTCATGTCGCAAAGTAAAAATGTTTTTTCTGGCTCTCTTATTCTTGATAATTTCGGCCAGTATCTTAAATCCGGGTCAGGGCTTGTTCCACAGAGATAACCATTCATACCATACCAGGTAGCCACCTTGTTTACAGCAGGTTCCATACCGCTCCAATCAACATTCCAGTATGCTGAGCTTTTTGGTTCTGCTGGACATCGCAATATTCCAGCAAGCCAATTGTCTTCTGATGGGTCATACATGCTGCTATATGCAACAAAATTTGTTCTTGTTTGCTGAATGTACAGGGCAATCTGAGTAAACCACACATTTGACATTGTGGCGTCCTTTGGAAAAAAGCCATCCCAGTCCTCAGCATACATCATAAAACAGATCCCGAGTTGCTTGAGGTTGCTCAAACACACTGCCTGATGCGCCCTTGCCCTTGCCTTTGCAAGCACTGGAAGAAGCATTGCAGCAAGAATTGCAATGATTGCAATCACAACAAGAAGCTCGATGAGGGTAAAACCGAATTCATAACGACTTTTGGATTTCATTGTTCTGCATCCATTTTCCTTGTCCCTTCCTTTTCAAAAGGAAGGCCGGGATGGATTTCAAAATCCCCTTCGTCCCCCTTTTATAAAGGGGGAAAACAAGGCAGGAAAAAATCAAAAAACTACCATTGTTTTTGCAAAACAAAGTTTTTGGTTGCAAATGAACCAAGCTTGAATTGATAAAATTCTTCCGACGGATAAGTCGTCTTATAACCTGTTTTCTCAGCCCATAGTTTATAATCACCCGCTGGTAGTGGATAGAAGACATATTTGCCATCTGCTCCAACATTGTATTGCAGTGTTCCTGCTGGTCCTTGACAGTAAACTATAACACCAGCAGGACCTGAAATATCATTTGTCCTAACAGTTCCTGAAATTGAATATGCAACAAGGGTAAAGTCCTTTCCTGTTGCATTCTGCGGGATTGTGACATTGTAAACGCCACCTGCCGGAGAAACAACAGTGTGATTTGTCAAAGATGCTGTGATTGTGTATGAACCTGCTGGAAGTATTGAAAATTCATAGTTTCCCTTTTCATCAGGACTTGTGCTAATTGTACCAACAGGACCTGTTAAGGTAATTGTAACATTGGAAACTGTATTAGGGCTGTTGATAAGAGAAACCTTTCCTTTGATGCTGAAGGATGAGATAACAAAATTCTTATCGGTAAGATTGCCTTTGAGTGTAAAGGTATATTTTCCATTATTTGGAGAAACAACAGTGTAACCAGGTAAAGATGCAATAAGTTCATAGTCGCCTGCTGGAAGTGGTTCAATCTTATAAAAACCATTAGCATCAGGATTCACTGTTACATCAATTCCAGGTCCTTTACATCTTATTGAAACATTCGTGATATTACCGGTTGTCTGATAAAAACTTGCCCTGCCTGAAATTGAATAGGCGGCAAGTGTAAAGTTTTTGTTTGTCACAGAAGGACCAAGTTGAACTGTATATGAGCCATCTCCACCAGGTAAAAGAGTTGAAAACTTTGGAAGTGCTGCTTTGAGTGTATAGGTTCCTGCTGGAAGTTGTGGAAAGATATAATTGCCGTTTGCATCAGGAGTGGTTGACCTTGTGGTTGTTCCATCATCACAACTTATAACAACATCCTGAACATTACCGCTACCAATAACCTTCACATTTCCTGAGATTGAATAAGTTGCTAAACTGAAGTTGTAATTTATCAGATTTGAGCGGGTCAGGGTTATTTTATGTACACCACCAGGCGGTGCAACTACTGTATAATCAGTAAGTGAAGCAGAAAGCTCATAGGTTCCTGGAGAAAGCCCTGACAGAGTATAGTTTCCATTTGCATCTGGATTTGTCGTAAGGCCTGCTGCTGAAATAACAACATCTGTTACATTACCCGTACCACTGAGAATTGTCACCTTCCCTGAAACTGACAAAAGTGTTGTGGCAGTCAATGTGAAATCTTTTAATGTGGCATCAGGACCGACTGTAATGGTATATTTCCCTGATGATGGGAATGTTGCAGTATATCCATCAAGAGTAGCATAAACCTCATAGGTTCCAGGGAAAAGCCCTGTAAATTCATAATAACCTGTGCCATCCGGTTGCCTGGATAAATTGCCACAACGCACAACAACAGAACTCATTTTTCCGGTTCCACCTGATATTGTTATGGTTCCTGAGATTGTGTATGTCTTTGTCAGGGTAAAATCACAGTTCTGGGCATCAGGACCTAATTTCACATTATAAAGATTGGTTTTTGGATTCGTGACAACATAACCGGGCATATCGGCATAAACCTGATAGCTGCCTGCAAGAAGGTCAGAGATGATATATCTTCCATATGCATCAGGATTAACAGTTGCTCCTGAACTGCAAACAATTTTTACCTGCGTAACATCTCCATCAGTAATTGTAACAGTTCCTTTGATTGAATATGTTGGTATTGCCTGCATTGTAAAGTCAACACCAGAAATATCCCTATCATAAACTTTAACTGTTTGTTTTCCACTTCCGCCTGGATTTGTTGTCTGATATTTTGGTAGTTCAACCCACAGTTCATAACTACCTTCTGGAAGATTTGTAAACGAATATTGACCGCTTGAGTTTGGATTTGTGGTCATTGTGTTGCAGTGAACGATTACATTCTTCACATCCCCTGTACCACCGACAAGGGTTACGGTTCCGCTTATCTTGTATGTTGGAGCTGGTATTGGTGCAAGGACAAAATTTCTTCCTGTTACTTCCCTGTTTATTTCATCAACAACAACATAGTAATGTCCACCATAGGTTGTTGGATAGGTAGTCTGATACCCCTTTCTTTCAGCCCAGACATCATAGGTACCGGGATTAAGATTTTTAAAGTAGTAATTACCATTTGCATCAGGATATGTCATTAAATCACCACAATGCACGACAACCCTATCAGGAGTTACTGGAAGAGGAATTGAAACATTACCTGATATTGTACAGGTTGGATTTGATGGAACACCTGCAGGATACATAATGAAATCAATGTTCGTCGCTGATGGTGGAACGCGGATTTCATATCCCCAATTAACACCCTGCTCTTTTGGCCTTAGCGAGTAAAAGTTTTCAAGCTTAACCCTGATTCTGTAATAGTACCCTGCCTTCAGTCCTGTAATCTTGTATTCACCGTTGCTGTTTGGGTTTGTAACAATCCACTCTATTTCATTCCCACCCTGCTTATCCAGTCTTGCTGCAGTAACAGTTGCCTTTGTTAGATCTGCTGTACCTGAATATAATGTCAATTTTCCACTGACAGAATATGTGCCAAGGATAAAATCCTTCTGCTCATCTTTATTTGTTATATACACATCATAATAACCCGCTGATGGTGAAATAACACCATAGCCTTCAAGAAATACTTCAATCCTGTATGGAACCGGGATACCATCTGCAGGATTGGCAAGCTTTGCTGACGGCATGAGATTATAGAAGGCATAATTTCCACCGGAATCAGGATGGATTACCTTATAAACACTTGGAACATCAGGATTCTTGCTTATTGCTGAACAGATAAGCATAACATTGGTTATTGGTTCGACTGAAGGAGTTAAAAAGCTTACTTTTCCTTTGATGGCATAACTAACAAGATAAAAATCCTTTCCTGTGATATCCTTGTTTGTGATTGTAATGGCATGGATGCCAGAAGTAGGATACACAGTAATATATCCCGGCAGATTTACACTAACCGTATAATTTGCAGGAACAAGGTTTGTGAATTTGTATAAACCGGTTGAATCAGGAATCGTACTGAATGTGATATATTCCTTTTTTACGGTATTGTAATAACTGCAAACTATAAGGGCTTCATTGGGTCTGCAGGTTCCGCCCTGTAAGGTAATCTTTCCTGAAAGTGAATATTTTGCAATCGGTTCGACAAGGAAATTCTTGCCAAATGTATCAGGACCAAGCACTATTCCTGTGTATTTCCCGGATACAGGATTTGTAACCTTATAGCCAGAGGGAATTTCAGGATACAAAGTATATGTTCCTTCAGGAACACCAGTGAAAACAAAATTCCCATCCACATCAGGATGTAAACTAAAAGAAATACTTGTGTCTGATGTACAATCAAGATGAAGTTTCACATCAGGTGGTTTGATTATCCCTTCGGCAACATCAAGTTTTCCACTCACTGAATAATACAGGATAGGAACAAGTTCAAAATCCTTGTTTGTCTGGTCTTCTTGCAGATTTGGGATTGTAATTGTTGTCTGGGTATCACTCCAGACAGTATCTGAAATTCTGACCCTTACCACTCTATATCCCTCCATCCTCCCACGAAGTAC
>JAMWCC010000055.1:0-3275 GCA_023818375.1 Candidatus Omnitrophota bacterium
GTGTAAAAAGGCGCTTGAAATCTCAGTTGAAAATAAGGCGATTATCAGTTTTGACCCCAATATCAGAAAGGAAATGGCATCCTTTAAAGAAAACATTTCAAAAATCAATCTTTTTTTGAAACACACAAGAATACTTTTCACAACTGAAGAAGAGGTTTTCATACTGTTCGGGAAAAAATCCTTCAAATCGATCATTGAAAAACTTTTCAAAACAGAGATTGAAATTATTGTGGTTAAGAAGGGAGCAAAAGGTTCTGAAATTTACTGGCAGGACAAAAAGATAATTGTACCTGCCCTGAAGGTAAAGGTTGTTGACCCGACAGGTGCAGGTGATACCTACGCAGGGGTATTTGTAGCGTGTTATTGTATGGACAAAAAAATTGAAGAGTGTGGAAAAATTGCGAGTATCACAGCATCATTAAAATGTACCCGCCAGGGTCCGATGAGTATTCCTGAATATGATGAGATTAAAAAAAATCTGTGAAATGTTATCAATCAATACCTATGGCTTTGCGAAGGACAAGGATAACATCTGAAATGTCAACAATCTGCTCTGAATTCATATCTGCTATTCTTTTTAATCTATCAGTGTAAGGCGACTCATATGTCTGCTGGTTTATGTTGACAGGAAGCCCTATAGCCATTCTCAAGCACAGTATTACATCTGAAATATCTATCACTCCGTCTCCATTGATATCACCCTTAGTAAAAGGTGGACTGGATTTGAAAGAGCATACATTGTTATTTTCATTAAATTCTTTGACTGTATTATTCGTATCCACAACAAGATACAAATCATAACCGGATACACCAGCACCATTCCATAAGAAGCTGGTCTGCAAAATTTCGTTCGGCTCAAGATTGTCTATTGTCTTTTGATAAATAACTTCACCTGTAAGTCCATCTCTTCTTATCTGTAATGAAAAACTACCTGTTGGAAGGACACCCATATTTTGAATGATTGCATTGATAGAAACCATATTTTCTGAAATAACTGTTCTTCCAATATAGGTGGCTTCAATATCAGGTAAGATGGTCTCTATTACCGCTGTATTGTTTGTTGAAACTTCGCCAGGCAATGTGCCCTGCGGGTCAATAACTGCATAAATACTTATGGGTCCTGTTACATATGGCACTTCCCATTCAATGGAAACTGTTGTCTTTTGACCTGGAGCCAGATAAGATGAAATAATTGTATTGCCTATCTGTATTCCGCCATTGTGCGGATTTCCTGCATAGAAGTACACCGGGATATTTCGCAGCACTGTGTTTCCAATATTTTCAACTGTAATATAAATCTCAGCAATACTGCCATGATAAGGATTAGGTGGTGTGATGATGAAACTACCTGTTTCAAATGAGATATCATCGGTGAGTTCATACATAAAAAATGCTAAATCTGTTGTTCCTGATTTCACAAAAGGGATATTAACCTTTTTCCCACAAACCAGCTCCACTTTGTTTTCAAGAATATCTATTTCTTTCCTGTCATATATGCCAACAAGGATATCCTCGCCATAAAATGCAAATACTGGAGAATGTTCTGTTTGACTGTCGGATGTCAGCTGCTGGGGTTGTCCAAATTTTTTTGAAACAGGGTCATAGAAAACTGCAAAAATATCTGAACTGAATTCTTCTGGCTCTGTCCATACAAATGCAATTCTTCCGGACGGACTTCTCACTATCTGAACTCCTGCGATATTGCTTGAATAATCCCCTTCAAAGGTATAAAAAGGGCTGGTTCCAGAACTCAGATAGCCATATGATAAATAGACAGTGTTCTCTTTCAAAAAATAAACATAAACAGAGTCGGCTATGAAAAAAGTCTTTAAAATTCTATCAGGCAGATTATCATCTGTTCTATCCCAGATATTTGTCTTTCGCCAGCCGCCAAATGTTTGTCTGTGCCATTCATTTGAAAAAATATCCCTGTCGTTGATCGTTGAAAGATCCTCATCCATGTCAAAGCAGAAATAAGCTATTGCAAAAAAATTTGTAGGGCTGTATTTTCTGTTATAGACAAAATCATGGCCAATAAGGGGCTTTTTAAAATTCGGGTAACTGCTGGCATTTACAACAACTTCTGGTGCCTCCCATGCTGAACCATTCAAGATTATGGAATATATTGTATTGGGATTCTGAGTATTTCCTGTGATATGGTTATAAGTATTTGAAATCCATATCACCATCAGATTATTTATGTCTGCACCTCTGATCTTTGGACTCCTGTCAAGGTAATTATTATCAGTAAGATTATATGGTACTGACCATGTGTTTGTCTGTGGATTGTAAAAGGAAATGGATATTTCAAGATTCTGTTTCATCTCCTCAAAGCTTGCATCATCAGGTAGCTGTGTTTTGACATTTTCCCAGACAACTGCCGCACTACCATCCTGAAAAACCACAATGTCTGGATGGAAATCAGCAGTACCATCATCATAAACCGGAACTGGATCAGACCACCGTGCACCATCAAAGGATGAGAAAACAAGTTTTGTCCTGTTGATAGAATTTCTTGCAGGGTCATCATAAAGCCATACAGCATAAAAGTATTGTCCGGCACAACCAATTGCTGGTTCTGAATGCGGAAAAACATTCTGCTGCAATGTAGCAATTTTTGTGTTGACAGATGAAGATTTAACAGCGTCTTTTCCACCCTTAAAAACCCCATAATTGGGCAAATTAATGTAATCTCTCTTTGCGATTTTCGCAGTTTCTACATTCAATGACGGTGCCTGCATTGAAATAAGTTTCTTATCAATGAGAGAATACTCCCAGTGCAAAAGTTCATTCTCCCAGGTAAACAAAAGTGCATAAATACTAAATCCAGCATTAAGATATATTGTAAGTTCATCAACAGTTGGCTCCTGTGGGAACTGAAGTCCAAAATCAAGTCCGCCACCGATCCATCCTTCAACAGCAAAAATCTCATCCACCCCCGCACCAAGAGAACCACGAACATATGGATTGATGGAAATTTTCCCATTCAAACCCAGTGGGTCAAGGGATGTAATACCGAGCAATGCTTCTGCCTCAAGAGATAGTCCTGCCTTTGCATACATTGGTACAGGTACTGGACCTGCCATCACAACAAATGGCCAGGCTTTTTTCAGTTCAACCTTGCCGTGCAATCCAGCATAACCAGACCAGTCCCAGTCATGTTCAGAAGGATAGTATTGACCATCAATATTAACCATCGGATAAAGGCTGAAAGACATACCTGCCAGTTTCCCTGAGTCAATCTTTTTTTCTTTTGCAAGCCCTTCAAATTCAAG
>JAMWCC010000055.1:3285-4447 GCA_023818375.1 Candidatus Omnitrophota bacterium
CCGATACTTGCCTCTCCTGAACTTGAAACTTCTGCTGAAACAGTTGGAATGCATTTCAACCAGACGGGTTTGCCACCAAACAGTGGAATGTCAGAAGGAATTCCAGAACCATCAAGACCTTCATTGAAAAAATTCCAGTTAGCGCCGAATTTTGATTCATAGGAAAAATACGGTCCTTTATCAATGGCTGCCATTGTGAAAACTGGAAGATTTTTTATTACGACAAATTCTGCCTCTTTTTCTTCTGATAATCCACCTGTTGAAGTAACTGCCTGAACCTTTAGGGTTCCACCAACACCAAAATCAGTCCCCATATTAAATGTTTTCTTTACAGTGGTATCAGATATCGGTTGCTCTATTACCTTCTTTGGTGTGATGAATCGGACTTTTCCAGGACTATGGCCTGCCCAGTCAATGTTCACAGTAAACTCAACATTAAAATCAGCGCCATCAAGATAGAAAACAGTTCCATCATATTTGCTGGAAATTTCTGTAACAACCGGCTGGGTAAAGTTTGATGGATATATGACCACATTTTTATAGACATTGCTTGAGGCAGGTATCTCAACCGGCTTTACTGCTGAAGAATAACCTTCTTTGCTTACCTCAATGTCGTATGAACCTGCGTCAATTGGAGAAAATATGCACTGACCGAAGTTATCAGTTGTTTGAGTAATATCTGCTATCTTAACCTGTGCACCTTCAAGAAGATTTCCAGTTGAACCATCGTAAATAGTTGTTATCAGGGCTGATTGATCTGACCCGCCACCATTTCCAAACAATCCTATGATTGCTATTTTATCTCCAAAAGGGATTCTGACACCAGCGCTTCTTTTACCATTCAAAAGTGGCATAAAACGAACTGTTAAGTAAAGCGTCTGGCCTGCAAGAATACTTTCACCTGAGCAATTTTCAGTAATTGTAAATTCATCCGCAAGACTGTCACCACTGGAAATAGATATTGAACCAAGTGTAAAATTTGTATTTGAGATATTCGTAAGGGCAAACCTTTTGTACGCCTTTGTTCCAAGATTTACATTTCCGTAATTGTAAACTGATGGCTGGCACTTGATATAGGTATTATACATGCTGTTGGCAGTGTTATAGTTATCGTGTCTGTATTTAGGAAATGGACTGTTTTTCTGATAGTCAGTATTTTCAA
>JAMWCC010000055.1:4457-11404 GCA_023818375.1 Candidatus Omnitrophota bacterium
TAGATTGCATAAAGATAGCCATCCTGTGTACCCACATAAGCAGTGCCATCCTTTCCAATGGCAGGAGAACTGCTCATCTGATGTCCGACATAATACTTCCATATTTCTTGCATGGTACCTGAAGAAACAGCATAGAAATAATAGGTATGATATGTCACCTGATAGGAAACACCAAAGTATATTGTTCCATCTGAACCAATAGCAGGAGTCGAAGTAACTGCACCCTGTGTGAAAAAGGATACGGGCATGTTAGACCCCGCATTATATCTGTTCACAGCAGCGTTAGCACAGCCGATGATGATATTTCCATTTGCCAGAATTACCGGCTGATATACCATTGAAGACCTATCAATAAACCAGAATTCATAAAGCAAATTCCCTGTTGCACCATCTATTTCTCTTAAATATCCCCGAGAATCGCCAACATAAACCCTTCCATTGTTACCAATTGCTGGAATACCAAGAACAGCAGGGTCGTCATAGGAATTACCGCCTGCCCAGGGATATGTTTTTTTCCATTTCAATGTTCCATCAGGATTTATTGCATAAAGAGTCCTCGGGCTTGCACCTGAAACAAAAATAGTTCCATCATTACCTATGACAGGATTTGAAATTGCGCTATCATCTGCAACATATGTCCAGATGATATCTCCATCAATGGATAAACAATGAAGCTTGTTTGAGATTACTGAAAAAATTGTTCCTTCACTATTTGTCGCAACCTCACAGCTGAATGAAGCCACATCGGGTTTTGACCATTTCAGAGTACCATCTGGTCTGACAACATAAAGTTTTAAATCAGATCCAGCAGCACAGATACTTCCATCAGCAAGAATAACCGGTGAAGCATGAAATACCACTGTGCCACTGCTAAAGCTCCATATTATTGAGCCATTGTCAGGATTTATTGCCTTAATCCGGGGTCCGCCGGTAGCATAAATAATGCCGTTTTTTCCGATTGCAACAGAAGGGATGTTAGAGGTCTCAGGTCTGATACTCCACTTGAGTGTTCCAGGGGTTCCACAAAAAATGCTTGTAGAAAAGACAAGAAAAAAGCAAAATATTAGATATCTGACGCATCTAGGACTCATCTTTTTCTCCTCAGTTAATTTTAGTCATTACCATGTTTGGTTTATTCCAGTCGAAACGAACAAGCCAGATTGATCCCATAAATCAGATGGCCTGCTTCATTTGGATGAACACCATCTACAAAGTAGTAACTATTATGCGGAACAAGGGATAAACCATCAACAACATTACATTTCATTTTCTTTGCTGAATCTTCAATAATTTTTCTCACATCCTGAAGCGTTCCTGACTGCTTTTTCTGATCTTCTCTATCTGTCCAGATGGGTGTGATAACGAAAATTTTTGATTTTGGAAAAATCCTTTTAAGTTTTTCAAGATATGCGTCCACTGATTTTTTTATGTACTGTGCGGAAAAATCCCTTGCCCAGTCATTCACACCATAAGCAACAGTTATGATATCAGGTTCATAAGGAAAATCCTCATCAACAGATTCAGGGTCAAAAACAAAGCCACCTACACCCTGATTTATATAATCAGCATTTAGAATTTTAGAAACAACAACTGGATATGCGCATATCGGACTGACACAATCCATTCCCTGGGTGATTGAATCACCAAGAAAAAGAATTTTTCTTTCTTTCTTTTCCAGCGGGGTACCTTTTGCAGAAAAAGAGATCAAATCAATCTCAACAGAAACAGGAAGATACAATTTTATTTCTCTTTCTTTCTCATCTGGAAACTCAAAAAGGTTAAACTTCAGATGACTTATTTCAGGCAGTAATTCTTTCATTCTGATTGATTTTATTATTACTCCATCAACTTCAAGATCAAGCCCCAAATAATTGCGTGGTCTGCCCTTCACAGAAAACTCAATCTCTATTGTTTTTGAAGATGTTTTCATCCCGATGAAAACTCCTGAAAGGCATCCTGTACGAATTTTTGTCGCCTCTCCATATTTTTCATAAACCTTTAGCTGTTTTTCAGTAAAACGAGAAATCCTACCCGGTATTATCCCATGAAGAAGTTTTGACTCAATCATATTCTCCTTTCGTTAATTTCAATACCATCTCCATCCCATTCCTGAAACTGGAAGCTTTTTAAACTGTTCTCTGTCAATCTCACTTTTTACAAAATTATCACCATCAAGAATTTTTTCATCATTAAATTCTACTGCATATTTCCTAAGCTGGTTTCTCATAAGTTCTAATTGTGTTTTGTATTCCTTTTTATCTGCAATATTGTGTATTTCAGCAATGTCATTGGTCTGGTCGTATAATTCCTCTGTACCATTTGCTTGCGTGTAAATGTATTTCCATTTTCCATCAGTAATCATGACACTTATTCCAATACCACCGTCAGTCGATGAATAGAAAAATTCACGGACTTTATCTTCTCAGGGTATTTTCTAAAATTCTTGTTTTTTCAAGATAATCAAGAACCCTTCCAATCATTTCATCAAGGAAACTTATGCACCCATAATAATAGCTCCTTATCACCTGCCATGCCTGCGCACTTAATAAATTGTGGGCTTTTGTGTAATAAGTCATTTCAATCAATGGATTTTTTTCCTTCAGGGTCACACATAGCAATAATCCTTCCACTTTCACACAGGTCGACATGTTCAAAACCATGAACAAGCCGCGGTGTGCCTGGCGGTGAGTAAGGTACAAAATGGAGTTTACCGCTTGCATAAGCACGATAACCCGCCTTCTTGAGAACTTCTGTCAAAAGGACTTGTCCTGGTTTGGTGCGACCGCCATTACCCTTAATTTTTGTACAAACCTGAGGATAGTTTCCTGTCATTAAACTTGCCCTTGCAGGAACACATATGGGATTGGGTGAAAAGGCATTTCTAAACAAAATTCCACTATGTGCAAGCTTATCAAGGTTTGGTGTCTTTATAACAGGATTGCCTACACAACCCAGACAATCCCATGTCATCTGATCAGCAAAGATTAAAAGTATATTTGGCATCATTTTTTCAATTATTCTAACCTTTTCAAAAATTTTTTCAACAAAAACTGGATTAACACAAAGAACTTCTTAGTGGCAAACTTGCATCTGCCCTAATATCCCTTGTGATTTTGCTGAGAAATCCAACCTCTCAGGATGACACTGGGAAAATTATATGACTGGGCCTGATTGAATCATGAAAAATTGTCTGGCGAGCAACTTGAAAAGATGTGTCTGTGGCTGGGTCTTTTCCTGTGTTAAGATTCCTGTCCCATAAAGGGAAATTACTGCTGGTAATGTATACTCTTATCCTGTGGTTTTTCTTAAATAAGTATGCTGTGTCCATCATTTCTATGTTAAATTCATAAACCTTTCCTGGTTCCATCAATACAGGTCTTCCCCATATATTATTTCTGAACCTTGCCCTGATGATTCCTTCTGATATGTTCATTGACCTTCCATCAGGATAAACATCCGCAAGCTTCACAACAAAATCAGTATCAACTGCTGAAGAACAAGCAAAAAGAATAAATGTAATAGGACCTATGATTTCTAAATTTTGTTTTAAAACATCTGATGTATAAACAAGAACATCCTTTCTTTTTTCAAGGATTGTTTGGTCATAAGGACCTGGCTTTGCAATTTCATAAAGCCCGGGGTTATATGGTCCAATAGAATGGTTCCTACCGATTGTTGGAACTGGATTTGTAGGATCATAGTCGAAATAATCAGGACTTTGGTCAGAAGGTGGTCTTTTATTTAGAAGCCCGCCTTTGTGTATATACCACTTTTCATATTTTACTCTTGCAGGTGGCCATTCATATTCATCCTGCCAGATATTTTTCCCCATAACAAAAATTCTTATGGGTGCTTTTTGAAATTCAGATGCATTTTTTCCATGTAAAATGCAATCGAGCCATCTGATAACCGCATCATTTTCTTTAACTGATTCAGTCCCAAAGTCAATTTCACCAAGTACTGTTGTTTGATTTATGCCATGAGTCCATGGTCCAATTATAATTCTGTGGCTATCAGCAATCTTTTGTTTCATCGCATGTTTTTTTAGTTGTTGAAAAATACGCAGCATTTCTGCTGGATAATAGTCATACCAGCCACCAATCAATAAAACAGGCATATTGAATTTCTCGAAATGTTTTGTTGAAAGTTTGAACCTTTCTCAGAAAGGATTGTAAACATTGTTTGAAACAAAATCCCTGTACGATTTTACTATTCCTGCTCCAGTTTTTTCATCAAGCTCAATAACAGGAAGAGATTTTAGAATTTTAGCAACATCAAAAACAGGCATTGTTTGTGCTTCAGAAATTCTATTGTTTGTCTCAAAACACAACCAACTCCATGTCAGCCCAAGAGAAAGTGCACCATTACAGTAATATGCCTGTTTCCAGCAATCTCCACTCATGAATTGTGGACACAGCGCGCTTAATCTTTTACTTCCTGAAATTACTGCATAAAATTGGGTTGCAGCAAGATATGAAGCACCAAACATTCCTATTTTCCCATTGCACCAGGGTTGATGTGCAATCCATTCAAGGGTATCATATCCATCTCTTTCTTCATTTACAAAAGGATAAAAAATTCCATCAGAAGCATATCTTCCCCTGCAATCCTGCACAACCAGTGCAATGTTTCTTGTAATAAACTCAGTTGGTGAAACAAAATTCCGATTATAGGCGGTTCTCACAAGAACCACTGGCCAGGTGCCATGTTGTTCTGGAAGAAAAACATTTGTTGCCAGTTTTACTCCATCGGTCATTTCTACCCTGACATTTCTAATTACTTTTACTCCCATCTATCGTTCCTGTCTTTTGGTATATAATATCACCATGAGAGAAAAGAAAAAATATCTGCAAGAAGTCCTCAAAGGTTTTCAGTTTCCTGTAAAGATAACAAAAACAACCAAAACAGGTTTAGAGATTCCCACATATCGAAATCATTACCACGTTGACGAAACTGAAATACAGTTTATTAAAAGGGGAACGGGTTTTTATTTTATTAAAGACAGAAGATACCCTATCAAACCCGCGTCTGTATTGATCATTCACAGTCACGAAATTCACCATTTTTTCTCTCCTGATGAGAAACCATTTATTGACAAAATTTCTGTAATGCTTTGTCCTTCTATTTTTAATAAACCAGAACACTTTTTGCCCATCCTAAGATGCAGGGAAAACTTTCCACATCAGATTTTTTTCAATGAGAGAGAGTTTTCAACCATAGAATTTTTATTAAACCTTGTCGAAAGTGAAATCAGAGAAAAAAAGAAGTTCTGGCAGCAGGTTGCAACAAACTCAATTGAACAAATTTTTTTTATGCTTTTGCGAAGGATTGTAGATGGCGAAAAACAAAATGTTGAGGAAATTAATGAAACTGTCAGGCAGGCTATTGCTTTCATCGAAGAAAATTTTGCAAAACCCCTTTCACTTAAACAACTCAGTTATTCCTTGAATATTTCACCATTTCATCTTAGCCATCTCTTCACCAGATATGCGGGCATCTCGTTCAAGCAATACCTGACAAGAAGAAGAATTGAAGAGGCAAAAAAATTACTTCAGGATTCAGATCTGAAAATTTTTGCTGTTTCCAGAAGGTGTGGATTCCCGAGTGAGAACTCCTTTACAAAGGCTTTCAAAAAACTTACAGGTACTTCCCCACTTTCCTATCGCAAAATTTTCCAGTATCTCAGCAAAAAAAAGTCTTGAGTACCACAAACAAGTGAAATAAGATAATTACGAAAAACAATAGGAGAGATACAATGAGTAAACTTGCTCTTTTAGGTGGAAAGCCAGCGGTAAAAAATACTTCTGATGATATTTTTCAAAGAAATATCACAAAAGAGATGGAAGAGGCAGTCTTAAAAGTCCTAAGGGAATGGAAAATGTCATCCACTGATATTACAAAAGAGTTTGAAAGGGCTTTTGCTGACTGGCACAAGATGAAATACGGACTGGGATGCAATACTGGAACGAGTGCTCTTCATTGTGCCATGTTCGGCATAGGTATCGGCGAAGGAGATGAAATCATCTGCCAGAGTACAACATACTGGGCAAGTTGTCTTCCTGCATTTTCCCTTGGAGCAACAGTTGTGTTTGCAGATATTGACCCTGAAACACTTTGCATAAATCCTGATGATATTGAACATAGAATTACGCCAAGGACAAAGGCAATAGTTGTTGTTCATTACGCGGGATACCCGGCTGATATGGACAGGATCTTACCGATAGCAAAAAAGCATAATCTTAAAATAATTGAAGATGTCTCACATGCGCATGGTGCCCTTTATAAAGGAAAAATGGTTGGCACATTTGGAGAGGTTTCTGCTTTTTCTTTGATGAGTGGTAAGTCTTTTGCCATTGGAGAAGCAGGGATTATGCTAACAAACAGTAGAGATATTTATGAAAGAGCCATTCTTTTTGGTCATTATGAAAGGCATTCAGAAATTGAAAACCCTGAATTGAAGAAGTTTTCAGGTCTTCCATGGGGTGGCTACAAATACAGGATGCATCAGATGTCATCAGCCATAGGACTGGTTCAGATTAAACAGTTCCAAACTGATATGGTTGAAATCGATAAAGCAATGAATTATTTCTGGGACATCCTTGAAGGTTATCCTGGAATAAGGGCACACAGACCACCAAAAGGTTCTGGTTGTACAAAGGGCGGGTGGTATGCTTCACTTGGGAGATATATAAAGGAAGAGCTTGACGGACTTTCAATCTCAAGATTCTGTGAAGCACTGAGAGCAGAAGGTGTTGGATGGGCATATCCTGGATGCAATAAACCACTCCACACCCATCCTTTATTTCAAACCGTGGATGTTTACAGACATGGCAAACCCACACGGATTGCGTTTTCTGATACTGATGTGAGGGAAAAAGACAAAAGCCTACCAGTTGCAGAATCTCTTCAAAAAAAGGTATTTTCTGTACCATGGTTCAAACATTTCT
>JAMWCC010000023.1 GCA_023818375.1 Candidatus Omnitrophota bacterium
CTCCATTTCCTTTCTCATCATCACCTCCGGTTGTCTATATCTCTCCACCAGAGGTGTATTTTCGGGTAGATTTTTATTTGACGCAACGATAACTTTTCGGGTAGATTTATTATGGCTCAATTCGAAGACTTGACAAAAAAAAATATTTGTTTATAATTAGTTAATAACTGGTTAAAGGCGTGAAAAAAGGCATCCGGTTTCTGAGCACCTGATTCAAAAGAGCCAGAAAGGGGGTGAAAAAGTAAAGAGGCGGGGATCAGGAAATAGCGAAGAAAACGGATGGTTATGTAACCGTAACAAACGGGTTACATAGATAAACAAAAGGGGTAAAGAAATGAAGAAACTTATGACGATACTTGCTGCGATTATGCTTGTTGGACTTGTTGTCCCGGCATTTTCCGCAGTTGAAAATGTAAAAGTTGGTGGAGATATTGTTGTAAAAGGCATCTACAGAAACAACTTTGATTTTACAAAGAAAATTGGTGCTAATGGAGATGGAGAATCTTACCTTTATACAGGTGCAAGAGTTTATGTCAGCGCAGAACTTTCAGACAATGTCAGCGCGTTGGTCAGATTCATCAATGAACGTGACTGGAGTTTTACAGGTCGTAGCATCGATATTGACCTTGCCTATGTCAAGGTTTCTGACCTTGTTGTCCCAGGCCTCAATCTAACAGTTGGTCGCCAGGAAATCCAGATTGGTGATGGCCTTGTTGTTGGCAGCCTGTATAATGCAGCGAATGCAGCCGCTGGTTCAAGATACTACGACTATGGACTTCAGAAGGCATTTGATGCGATTAAGGTTGATTATGCATTTACAGCGGCTCCTGTTACTGTGACTGCCTTCAAGGCAAAGATTTCTGAATTGTACAATATGCCGCAGGATTCTGATCTTTACGGATTGGATGTGCCGATCAAGGCTGAAAACGTAGCAGTTAATCCTTACTATGTACGGTATATTTCTCAGAATGGTAAAGCTACGCTCGATACTGCTGGTATCAGGGCAACCTGGAATCCAATGGAAGCTCTTGCACTTTCCGGCGAATATGCAAAACAGTTTGGAAGCAACAAAGCAGCCGCTGGCAATCCAGACTACCAAGGATGGGCACTGGTTCTTGGCGCAAGCTACAAATTTGATACAAACATGGCGCCTGTGATTTCAGCGATGTACGCTGATTTCTCAGGTCAGAAGGCAACTTCAACTGATGTGAAACAGTGGGTACCAGTATTTCCATCCAATATTGCTTCAAGAGTTGGTAAGATTGCCTATCCGGCACTGTTTAGCGATGGCGAAGGTGCATTTGATATTGGTGGTGGAAGCGGAGTCAGGGTTCTGAAGCTCGGTCTCGGACTTCAACCCGCAGAAAAAATTGGTCTATCACTTGACTGGTTCAACCTTACAGCAAAGGAAACACCGGCCGGAGTCAAAGATTCTGTTGGAAATGAAATCGACCTTGGTATGACCTATCAGTACAGTGAAGACCTGAGCTTTGGCCTTGACCTTGGCTACTTCATCACTGGCAAGTACATCGAGAATACAGTCGGTAACACCAATGACAAGAATGCATGGCAGGCAATTGCAACAATGAGAGTGGCATTCTAAGTATAGCCTGAATCAGGGGGCGCCTTACCGCGCCCCCTTTTTTTTATGCGACAGAATGACAAACAACAAAATATTAAAGAATGTTTTGAAACAGATGAAAAAATCTATTGATTTTTCCTTACAGTGGGAAAAGGCAGACAGAGCAAAGATAAGGATGAGTCCAAACAGGATTACACTGATCCCGCTTTTCGTTTTTATGAGTAGGAACGGTTTTTTGAGCGAACAGGAACAATTGCTGCGTCTTATTGATAGACCTGAACTTCTTTCAGGACAGGTAATATCGTTTTATAATCGTAAGAAAAATCTGAGGATTGATGTGGAGTTGACATGAGAGTAGATAATGAAATAAGAAAATTCTTGGTAAGTGTTTTGAAAGAAGATACTGGCAGAATTGATATAACAACAGAGACGATTTTTGATCGGGATTTCCCAGTAACAGCCCATCTTATGACAAAACAGAACTGCATCCTTGCCGGTATTCCATTTTTCAAAAAGACATTTTTGATTGTTGATAGAAGTATTAAGTTTTCAAATTGTCTTTCTGATGGAGCAGAGGTAAAACAAGGTTCGGTTGTATGTGAACTAAAGGGCATGTTGAAATCAATTTTAAAGGCAGAAAGAGTAGCACTTAATATAATTTCTCATTTATCAGGAATTGCCACCTATACAAACGAATTTGTAAGGCAGACTGATGGAAAATTTAAGGTCCTTGACACAAGAAAAACACTTCCTGGATTGCGCAAACTTGAAAAATACGCTGTTCGGGTTGGTGGCGGTTATAACCACAGGATGAATCTA
Source organism: Candidatus Omnitrophota bacterium (assembly GCA_023818375.1). Taxonomy (GTDB): domain Bacteria; phylum Ratteibacteria; class UBA8468; order B48-G9; family DTJG01; genus DTJG01. Next base: position 2,402 of record JAMWCC010000023.1, read on the forward strand.
TCTGAAATGATTTTGATAAAGGACAATCACATAAATTTGTGGTCAAAATATAACAACCTAACAAGAATTGATTCTATAAGTTATCTTGTTTCTAAAGCAAAGAAAAGAAGCAAAACCACGATTGAAGTTGAGGTTGAATCTTTTGAAGAAGCACTTGTAGCTACAAAGGCAGGTGCTGATATTTTGATGTTTGATAATGCAGATATTTCTGAGATAAAGAAATTTCTTGACTATTGTGGAAAAAACAGGCCATTGATTGAAGTTTCAGGTGGTCTGGATATAAAGGATATCAAAAAATTGAAAGAACTTGATATTGATTTTGTTTCTGTTGGAAAAATTACTCATTCTGCACCATCCATCGATTTTAGCCTGGAAATTGTTTAATATTATATGAATGGGTTATTTTTTTATCTCGAAGGTTTTTTTGAACAATAACAGTACATCTTGCTTTTTCACATCTGGAAAGATCAATTTTATATTTATAACCAAGGGGTTCAAGAACCCTTGTGTACAAAATGTCGCAGTGCTTGCAATAGTCTTTATAAGGTTTTATGTGTTTTGTTTTAAGTAATCTTCCTTTTGAAGGACATTTGAACATAATAATCTTAAAAACCCCTCTGTTTTCATCAAGTTCCATCTTGAAATCTGCGGCTTCTTCATTCAATGTTTTTGACCAGTAAAGCCAGCATCCCTTTAGTCCATGTTTTTCCACAAGATTTTTTAGGTTTGTAAAATATTTATCAGAAAGATATTCCCAGAATTTAATCACTTCCTTTTTCCCACCTTTTTTCTCAAGGAATTTGAAAAATTCACTATATGCTGGAATAAAATCAGTACAGGATATCATTTCCTTTTCCTGAAAATCAAAATGGATCTACCTGTTTTTTTGTCGTATTTTTTTAATTCAAATTCAAAATCGGTTTTCTCAAGTAGTGTTTGGTAAAATGTACCTGTTGTTTCGCAAAAGGAATCTGCAACCGTCATCTTTTTCCTTATATGAGAGACTGCAGGACACCTTTTTATTTTCACGGTCATAGATTCTGGTTCCAAAAAAAGTATTTCAATTTCTCCATTTTCTTTTCTGTAAAGCTGCTCTAAGTATCCTTTAATTGCCTTTAATCCATACCTTTTTATCTTTTGTTTTAGTGGTTTATAATAAGCATTGGTAAATTGCCTGAGATATTCTTTTACATCTTCTTTTCCGAATTTTTTCTCAATATATTCAATCATGATGTTCAAAGCAATGTGAAAGTCAGGGTGAAAATACACATTGTCGGTCGCTTTCCTTCTCATTACGAGTTTAGCCATTGCTCAATTTTTGTAAGGTAGAAAAAGTTTTTTGTATCTTGTGAAGACTCTGTCTATCGTTTTTTTGCACGATGGTATCAGCTGATACTCATAAAGATTATTCCAGGTTTTGAAGATTCCCATTTTTACAAGAAGGTACTTTTCACCAGCAAGCCAGCATTTTATTTTTTTTCCACCATAAACTGAGTACATGATTTTATTCATTAAATTCTGCAATTTTTCAGCCTTTAAAATATTTCCTTGTTTAACTGCATCTACTATTTGATTTGCTATGTGTCCATTAAAAATACCACCACCAAGTAGAAGACCATCATAACCAGCGATAAGATATTTTACACAATCAAACTCGTTTCCATTAAACAATCGCAACCTTTTGTTCTTTTTTCTGATTTTCAGTGCCATTTGCATTTTCTTTTCGTCTGTGGAACTGTCCTTGACGATACTAATTTTTCTTTCTCCATATAATTTTTTCAGTGTGGCTGAGGGAATTACAACTGAGGCATATTTTCCTCTGTCATAAAATCCAAAGGGTATATCAACACTTCCCAGAACCTTTTTATAAAATGAAAATAGCCTTTTTTCATCGGGTCTCGGGAAAAAATAGGGCGCACTCAAGATAAGAATATCAGCACCTTCATCTGAAAACCTCTTTGCATTTTCAATCATCTGATATGCTGAGTTATCAGTTATCTGCACCGCTATCAGCATTCTGCTTTTATTATATTTGACAACAAGTTTAACCATCCTGGTTTTTTGCCTTTCGTCAAGGCATGGTCCTTCGCCATTAGTACCAAGCAGAAACAGACCATTAACACCAATTTTTATGTGGTGCTCCACCATTTTTGATATTGCGTCACAATCAATATGGAAACTTTCATCAAATGGCGTTGGAGCAGCGGACCATACACCCATTAACCTTTTTGACAGTTTCATTTTTCCTCCAGAATTTTGAACCACCTGATAACAGATATACAGTTCTCATAGCACCAGAAAGTAAGAAATATCGAGCCATCATTCAGTCTTATCATTGAAGGTGCTCCAAATTTCAGAACATGAAAGTCGGTTGAGGGATTTTTTGTATTCCCTGTAAGTCCCTTTAAATTGGTTCCCCATATCGGAGTTTCAGATTCGTTAATCCATCTATTTCTCTCAAGTCTGGATATATTTGCCCATAATCCTGGCTTATCCATTCTTCTGTACACACTCAGTATCCGGCCATTTTTCAGAACCATTGGTGTCAGGGTTTGACCATGTAGCTTCGTACTCAATGGTTTTGACCAGGTTTTTCCACAATTTTTACTTATTGTATAATGGTCAGGCAGATCCCTGCGGTTTTTTAAATCATACGCCCAGGCAACTGCAAGAAGATTTCCATCAGGCATCTCAATGATTTTTGATTCCCAGAAAATTATCCCTTTTTTATAAGCGTCCATAACAACAAAACAGTCCTTCCATGTTTTTCCTTCGTCTGTGGAAATCATTGCGATTGCTTTTATTCCAGAAGGACAATAACCATTCCATGCTTTCCATGTGGATGTTGGAAGTAACCATGTTTTGTCAGAAATTATAACAATGGGGCAACATAATTCAAAGGATGGTCCCTCAATCGGTGTTTTTATTAATTTGGGTTTAGTGAACGTTTTCCCACCATCTATTGAACGAAAGAGATAAAAATGTGTTGGAACAAAGCCAAGTGTTTCAGGATTTGTTAACCCCTGTTTCCTATATTTTGTCCTGTCATAAACGCACATCAAAACTACAAGTTCACCATCCGGAGTTATTGTTATCCTTGATGCATCCGATGTTATTTTTCCCTTAGTTTTCTTTTGAAATTGGCCCATAAAATGCCAAGACCTTCCACCATCATAAGAAAACGAGTAGTATGTATGCAGGTTAAGTGCTTCAAATGCTTCACCAAGTGAATATACAGCAATCAATTTTCCATCTGGTAGCTGTGCCACTGAAGGAAAGTAGGCATGTACGCTTTTGAGGTGTGGTATTGGATTTGCATAAATTATTCCTGTATCAATAATTTCTAACATGTTAAAATTATATGACACGATAGACGAATTTGCAAAGCCAGAGCCAGGAGCAATAATGTTTGTTGACACACATTGTCATCTTGATTTTAAAGATTTTGATATCGATAGGGATGCTGTAGTAAAGAGGGCCATTGAAGAAAAGCTGAAAATTATTGTCAATCCCGGGGTAGATCTGGATTCAAGCATAAAGGCATTAGAGATATCAAAAAGATTTGATTGTGTTTATGCTACCTGTGGTTTTCATCCTCATAACGCAGCTGGTGTCAAAAAGGATGAATTTGATAGATGCACAAAATTGATAGAAGAAAAAAAAGTTGTGGGCATTGGTGAAACAGGTCTTGATTTTTATTACAATCATTCAGACAGGATCTCTCAGGTTGAACTTTTTAAAAGACATATCCGACTTGCCGCACAAAAGGATTTACCGATTATTGTACATCAAAGAAATGCTGAGCATGAGATAATTGAAGTTTTTGAAAATATGAAGCATCCTTCAAGGGTAGTCTTTCATTGTTTCAGTGGAGATGAAAAATTATTCGAATGGGTAATTTCAAAGGGATTTTATATTTCCTTTACAGGTATTTTGACATTTAAGAATGCAAGGAATTTACATTTGTTTGCACAAAAAGTTCCACTGGAGAAAGTTTTTTTTGAGACAGATGCGCCGTTTCTTGCACCCGTACCTTTCAGAGGAAAAAGAAATGAACCCGGGTTTGTTAGGTTCATCATTGAAAAATTTTCAAATATAAGAAAAATTTCAGTTGATGAACTGGCAGAAATCAGTTCAGAAAACGCAATGAAGTTCTTTGGAATTAAGTGAAAAAATGAGAAGGATAAAATTCTTTACATTTGGCTGCAAAGCAAATCAATATGATACGCAGTTGTTCAGTGAAGTGTTGTCAAAGATTGGGTATGAAATCGACCGGTATAATTACGAAATAGCTATTATTAATAGTTGTTGCGTTACGAAAAAAGCTGAAAATGAGGTAAAAAGGTTGATAAGAAAAACTATTGACGATAAAAAGGAAGTTTGGATAACAGGATGTCTTGTCGAAAAAGATAATCTTAAAGCAATATTTCCCACAGCTAAGATTTTATCAAGGGAAGGTTTTTATAAGATGGCGAAATCACTTGGTGTTTACGGTATAAAAAAATTTTTAGGACATGCCCGTGCTTTCGTTAAAATTGTTGATGGATGTGAGAATTTTTGTAGTTATTGTATTGTTCCATACGTTAGAGGAAAAATTTCCAGCAGGTCCATTTCTGAAATCGTTGATGAAATAAAAGCACTTGTTGAAAATTCCTATAAGGAAATTGTTCTTACTGGTATAGATGTTGGTGGTTTTGGAAAAGATACAGGACAATCCCTGAAAAAACTATTCGAACAGGTTAATGAAATAGAGGGACTGTACCGTTTTAGATTGAGTTCGATAGAAGTTTATTATTTAACAGACGAAATAATTCAAACCTTACGCAACTGTTGGAAATTTTGTCCTTCCTTTCACATACCACTTCAAAGTGGTTCTGATAGAATTTTAAAGCTGATGAAAAGACCTTACACGTACGATGGGTATAGAAAACGAATTGAAAAAATAAAAGATGTTTTTGGTGATGTGACCCTTACAACTGATGTTATGGTTGGTTTTCCCGAAGAAACCGAGAAAGATTTTGAAAAAACATTGAGAGCAGTTAATGAGTGTCGATTTCTAAAGATTCACGTGTTTCCTTTCAGTTTACACCCCCAGACACAAGCTGCCAGTTTTGACAGAAGGGTTCCTGAATGTGTAAAAAAGGAAAGATTGAAAATGTTGGTTAAAAACGGAGAAGATGTTGCAAAAGAAGTAAAAAGTGGCTTTATAGGAAAAAAATGTAAAGTTCTTGTGGAAGAGAAAATAGAGAACTATTGGTTTGGATATTCCGAGTACTATGTTCCGGTTCTTGTTGATTCATCTGAAGAACTAAAAGGTACAATAGTTAGTGTTATACCTGAAAAACTGATTGAGATGAAAAATAACACCTATCTTTATACAAGAACTATTTTGCCATGATGAGATTGAGTGCTTCAGAACGTGTTCTTATATCTCTTAAAAATATACCGCGCATTGCAGAAGTAACAATTTTTGTTCCTGGTTTCTTAACTCCCCTCATAATCATGCACATATGTTCAGCCTCAATTACAACCATTGCACCTTGTGGTTGAATTACCTTCATAATTGTGTCTGCTATTTGGTTTGTCAATCTTTCCTGCACCTGTAATCTTTTTGAATAAACATCAACAAGCCGCGCAAGTTTGCTTATTCCCACTATCCTTTTACCATCGGGAAGATATGCGATATGGGCGTGTCCAAAAAATGGTAGAAGATGATGCTCACACATTGAATAAAGCGGGATTTTCTTCAAAAGTACCAGTTCATTATATTGCTCATGGAAGACTTTTCCAAGGACTTTTTCAGGGTCTTCGTGAATGCCAGAGAAAATATCAAGGTACATCTTGGCAACTCTTTTTGGTGTATCACGAAGCCCTTTCCTATTTGGGTCTTCACCAATCGCCTTAATGATACTTTTGATGGCTTTTTCAATTTCCTGGCTGCTGGGTTTGTTGTTCATTGTTAACTCCAAGTATTCTTTTAATTTCTTCTGATGTTAAAGTTTCTTTTTCCAGTAGTTCCTTGACAAGGATATCTAACTTTTCTCTATTTTCTAAGATTATCCGCTGTGCTGTTTTTGCTGCATTTTCAAGGATGTTTTTAATTTCATTATCTATTTCCCTGCTTGTTGCTTCACTCATGTTCCTTTGTTGTACGAGGTCCCTGCCAAGGAAGACCGCTTCGTGTTCCTTAAAACTTACAGGTCCCAATCTCTCGCTCATTCCCCATTCACAAACCATTTTTCTTGCGATTTCTGTTGCAATCCTTAGGTCATTTTCACTGCCAGTAAACATCTTACCAAAGACAATCTTTTCGGTTATCCTTCCTGCAAGCAGAGAAGCAAGGGTATTTTTATAATATGTGTCGCTCTCAATGAATTTATCTTTTTCTGGTAAAACGTGCGTAATTCCGAGTGCCTGTCCATGTGGAATTATTGTTACTTTATGAACAGGATGAAGTTCTGGCAGGGAAAGTTGAACAATTGTATGACCTGCTTCGTGATATGCAATTATTCTTTTTTCCTCTTCACTTATTACAAGGCTTCTTCGTTCAACACCCATCAGTATTTTGTCCTTGGCTGCCTCAAAATCTTCCATTTCAATTTGTGTTTTATTTTTTCTTGCCGCAAGTAAAGCAGCTTCATTTGCAATATTTGCCAAGTCTGCACCAGAAAGTCCTGGAGTGCTTCTTGCAATCACTGAAAGGTCAACTGAAGGAGCAAGGGGCTTATTTCTGGTATGAACTTTTAAAATTGCTTCTCTTTCTCTGATGTCAGGTAGACCCACAACAACTGTTCTATCAAATCTGCCTGGTCTTGTAAGGGCAGGGTCAAGTACATCGGGTCTATTTGTTGCTGCCATTACTATAATTCCCTGGTCAGTGACAAATCCATCCATTTCAACAAGAAGTTGGTTAAGTGTTTGTTCCCTTTCATCGTGTCCACCACCAAGCCCAGCAAATCTTTGTCTTCCAACAGCATCAATTTCATCTATAAATACAATTGACGGTGCCATTCTTTTTGCTTGTCTGAAGAGGTCTCTGACCCTTGCTGCTCCAACTCCTACAAACATTTCCACAAAGTCAGATCCACTCATTCCAAGAAATGGTACACCCGCTTCTCCTGCGACTGCTTTCGCAAGCAATGTTTTTCCTGTACCAGGTGGACCTATAAGGAGAACTCCTTTTGGAATTTTTCCGCCAAGCCGCTGGAATTTTTTTGGATCCTTGAGAAATTCAATAATTTCCTTCAGTTCTTCCTTTGCTTCTTCTGATCCAGCCACATCCGCAAAGGTAATTCTGTTTTTACTGTCGGGTATTGTGGGTCTGCTTCTTGTAAATGAAAAAACTCTGTTGCTTTCACTGGTTGCTTGTCTGTTTATTAAAAAGAGGAAAAATGCCACTATTAGAATGACCGGGATTATGTTGATAAAAAGTCCAGCCCAAAAGTCAGAGGAAGGCTCTACCTTGAATGAAACACGATTTTCTCTCAATATACCTATAAGGTCTTTATCTTCACCTGCGTAAGTCTGGAATTTTGTTCCATTCCGAAGACTGCCGTATACATAGCCATTTTTTATAACAAGTGTACCTTGAATATTTCCTTTCGTAACTTCTTCAATAAAATCACTGTAATTTAGCAACTTCCTGTTTTCAGAAATATTTGAAGCGGTTTTAATGACAAGAAATAGCAGTATTCCTACCATCAGCCATACAGCCAGTCCTCTTAGAAAACTATCCCTTGGTACTTCTGGTTTTTTTTCCATTAAACTGTTTGATCAGTTCTTTAACTTTTAAAATTCCGTTCCTGTTTATTTCACAGCACTTAATTATCACGCCATCCAATAAACTATTGGTCGTCTTTTCAACTCTTTGGCGGGGATTTAATAATGCTGCAGCATATAGTTTAATGTTTCTTTTCAAATCAGTCAAGGGTTCATATCCTGTTTGTTTCAATTCGAAGGCGACATAATTTATTTTATTTTCATAACGTTTTTTCAGTTCCTGTCCATTTTTCAAAGTCATTCCTATGATTTTGCCAGGCATAAATCTCCGGACAATATCGGCTTTAAGTGAACCATACTCAAGATGAACACCATCAATATCTGCAGCCACAGCTATATCAAATCTGTTTGCTATTAATATCAATCTCTGGTCAAGAAGGCGTTTTATCCCTGTCAGCATTTTAACAGTTTTGCTATCCGGGTAGAAGGGTTCAAAGATAAAGATTGATAGCTTTTCATTCTCAAGCTCTTTTAAAATGGGTTCCATACTTCTTGATAAAATGCCTGAAAAATAAATTCCCACAAAGGGTGCTGAAATACCCTTGTCAGGAATTAAAGACATTATCTTTTGTTCAATATCATAGACACTGAATCTAAATTTCTGCCAGCATTCCGTACTTTCTGGAATTGATATTCTCGAGCATTCTTCAATACTTCTTAATCCTTCTTCAACCCTGAAAAAATTGCGCATCAAAATTTCTTTTATATTTTCTGCAGGAGTTGGTGGATTTGTTTTTCCAGGGTCTGTTGTTACATCTCTAAAAGTGTTTGGATATGTACCAAAATATCTGATGTATGAGTAGGTAAAAGAATGTCTAAGTTTTCTTATTTTATCAACAAAATCAATACCTTTGCAATCACAGAATCGGATAATATCCTCAATGACTCTTAAAGCTTCTCTTATTCTGTTAAAATTTGCATCAATTATTCTCGGTACCGTCATATATTCGATTGATTTTTTTGATAAGTTGAGTTGTCGACCTATTTTTAATGAGAGGAATTCTTATTACCTTTCCACCATACTTTTTTACAGTTTCCGAGCCGACTATTTCGTTTTCTTTATAATCGGCACCCTTTACAATCACATCAGGTTTTAGTTGTTTGATAATAGAGTCTGGTGTAT
>JAMWCC010000034.1:0-5176 GCA_023818375.1 Candidatus Omnitrophota bacterium
TTTGGTAAGTAATATTTTAATCTATCAGAATACTTGTGTCAAATTGCAGATTTTATACTTTGAAAGACCATGAAATCGGATGACTTTTTATTAATCTGGCAAAATTGAACTTGACAGGTTTTTTTAATATTGTAAAATTGTTTCAACAGTGTGGAAAAAAAATGAAAAAAATTGCAGTAATTGAAAAAGTGGCTAAAATCATTGAAATTGTGGCAGGCAATGAGGGAGATTGTACTTTAACTAACATTTCAAGGACACTGAATATGCAACCATCAACAACTCATAATCTTTTACAAAATCTAATTCAAATCGGCTATCTTGAAAAAAATGAAAACCTAAAAAAATACAAGATCGGTGCACGACTCCTTGAAATTATAAGCCCTGCTTCGAAAAGAAAACTTATTATCAATGCATCAGAAAGCGTCATAAAGGAATTGGCTGAAACAGTGAAAGAATCAGTTGTACTTGCAATATTCCACAATAATGAAAGATATGTGATTGCAACTGCAGAATATTCAGGACACCTGATCAATATCAATCTCAATTTATTTAAAAAATCTACCTGTTATGAAACTGTAACAGGAAGGGTTCTGCTCGCGTATCTATCAGAAAAGGAATTAAAACATTATGTGAAAAACCATGGCTATCCATGCCAAAAATGGGATAACATAAAAAGTTTTGCAGCATTCAAAAAAGCCATAAACCAAATTCGGAACAAGCAGATTGCAATAAAAAAGTCAAAAGATGTTGCTGCTGTGGCTGTTCCTGTCTTTGGGACAGATAATAAAGTCTGGGCTGCTCTTGGTATTTATATGCCAGCTACAAGATTCACAAGTGCAAGAAGGATTCAGCTAATAACTGAATTAAAAAAAGCTGCAAATCAAATATCTGAAAACATCATGCAAGGAGCAATGTTTGAAAAAACTGACTGAAAAAATAAAAAATTATGCAAAAGAACTTGGAGCTGATTTTGTAGGTATTGCACCAATAGGAAGATTCAAAAATGCGCCATTAAGAATGAGTCCCCAAGGTATACTACCTGAGGCACAATCAGTAATAGTTTGTGGTATTCATCACCTTGATGCTGCAATTGAACTTGCAGGTGAACCCACCCCGCACAACAGCGGTCCTTATGCGACTCAATCCAGTTACATGAACCCGAAACTTGATGACATCTCGTTTTTAGTTGCCAGATTTCTTGAAGATAAAGGATACAAAACAGTTCCTATTGTCTCAAGCAATATCTGGAGATATTCTGGCTATAAAGAGTTGAAAGTCCACTTTGCACCCGATATTGCTCACAGATACGCAGCAGTCGGAGCAGGTCTTGGTGAAATCGGATGGAGCGGGCTATTTCTTCATCCTGAGTATGGACCAAGGGTACGGCTTGTTTCAATAATAACAGAAGCCAAACTTTTTCCTGATTCCATGTATTCGGGCGAAAAACTCTGCGATAGGTGCATGGAATGCGTAAAACATTGTCCGGTTGATGCCTTCAGAAAAGTGGTAAAAAAAATAAATAAAATAGAAATAGACGGTAAAACCTTCTTTTTCCCTGATATTAACAAGTGGCGTTGTGGCTGGGCAGAAAATTTTGGGCTTAACCTTGCCCTGCCGATTCCTGAAAAAATAGATGAGAAAGTGATCTTAGAAAATATAGAGAAGTATGGGTTTTTTGCGGGTGAAATTGGAAGTTGCTTGAGATTCTGCATGGTGCCCAAAAAACGTTTTTATGACACAACGTATTCAAAGGCACCACTCAGAAAAAAAACAAAAAAACCCGTCGATATTAGGAAGATGAAAAAAATACTTGAGAAATATTTGATTGACTATTGTAGAATTGAAAGAATCAGGAAAGGCTTGAATTTTTTCCATCCTGAATATCATCTACCCGATGCTGAGTCAATGATTTCACTTGGAATTAAGTTACCCAGAGGTTGGCCCAGCGAACATGAGAAATTTATTAGAAACAGAATACTTGAATATGCATCCTTTGAACTTGCTCATCATTTTGATATGATGGGCCATCCTGCAATTATGCATACTTCTATTGATGATAATCTTGTTGCGCATATTTCAGGAATATGGAAAAAAGATGTTACATATTCCACTGTTTTAACGGGAGCCAAACTTTACCAATTTACTTTTGTAAGAAAGATCCGCAAAGAAAAAATAGAGAAGGAGAAATTTAGAAAATTCTGTCTCATGCAGGGTGCTGATATCGTTGGCTTTTTTGATAATAAGCGATTTGAAGAGTTTAAAACCAGTTTTATCAAAAACTTTAGATTTTTTCAGGAAAAAGAGGTTATTTATGATGTAGGGGGACTTTATGGAAAATATAGCCCGATTGTCAAAAAAGAAAAATTGGTTTTAAAAACGCCACAAGATTATCTTGAAGGTGCAAAATCAGTTATTGTCCTTGGACTTCATTTTCCTGATACTCCACTCGACATAGCAAAAATAACTCCTGCCGAGTCAATTGGTCCTTATGCTTTTGTTCAATTTGAATCCCTGAATCTTCTCGCCGATATCGGATACAGAATTTGTAAAAAAATCAATGATTGTGGATATAGGACTAATTTTTCTTATGACCTGACAGCTCTTGCTTCCAAAGTACTAAGTTCAAGAGGGCTTCTACCTGATATGAGAGCGAATAGCTACGCAGGAATGCTTGCAGGACTTGGCTATATTGGAAAAAACGGATGCCTAATAACAAAAAATCTTGGACAAAGGCAAAGATTACTTGCAATTGTTACTGATTTTGAGTTTCCAAGCGATCCCCTCTACGAAGGAGAAAACTTTTGCAAAGGGTGTGATGAATGCATTAAACACTGCCCTGTTTCCGCTATTAAAAGAAAAGTTAAAAAAGTTGAAATTGAAGGGATTAAGTTTGAAATTCCAAGGGTTGATGAGTTTACCTGTGATGTAGCAAAAAGGTATGCCCTGGTAGGAAAAGAAGGTCCTGCATACATGGGAAGCAAAGTAGACACTACTATTTTCGAGAACAGCACAGAAACATTGATCAAAAAATTACTTGAAACTGATTGGGGTGTTCAGAAAAGACATCTGAATATCTGTGAAGAATGCATTAGAATATGTCCTTTCAAAGGAAAAAGGAGACACTTATGTTAACTGCTAAAAAAGTAAAAGATGTTGCAAGAAAATTAGGCGCTGATCTTGTTGGAATTGCTTCTTTAGACAGGTTTGAAGGTGCACCAAAACAGATGGACCCCAGGTACATCAATCCTGATGCAAAAGCCCTGGTTGTCATAGGATTAAGAATACCAAGAGGCACATTAAGAGGAATTGAAGAAGGAACTTATTTTCTTTCATATTCTTCGCAGGGTTATGGAAGTATCAACATGATTTACAATCCTTTCATACTTTATCATTTAACAAGATTTATTGAAGACCATGGTTATGAAGCAACACCTATACCGAATGACTACTATAACTGGCCTGCAATTGAATATGGCAATGGAAAAATGAAAAAGAACTGGTCAAGACCAGTATCGCCTGATAAACCAGCACCAGATGTTTTTATTCATTTCAGAATAGCAGCATTTTGCGCAGGGCTTGGCGAAATTGGGTACAGTAAGATATTTCTAACTCCTGAATTTGGACCAAGACAAAGATTTGCCTGTATTTTGACTGATGCACCGCTTGAACCTGATCCAATCTACGATGGACCAAAAATCTGTGACAGATGTATGCTGTGTGCAAAAGAGTGTTCAGCGAATGCTATAAGCACAAAGGAAACTATAAAAGTTAAGGTTGCTGGAAGGGAACTGGAATGGGGAAAACTTGATGTTGAGGCATGTACGAAAGGTTTTCAAGGATTGAAGCCATACGAGAAGTATAATCCGTTTTTAGGGGAACCATCCCCTGCCATAATATATTCAAGGGCGATTGAAGGTGCAAGGGGTTGTATCCGCGCATGTATGATTCATCTTGAAAAGGAAGGAAAGTTAAAAAACAGGTTTGTCCAGCCGTTCAGAAGAAGAAAAGCATGGAAGATGGAATAAAATTTTCTGTCGGTTATCAATTGATCGAAGAAGGGAAACTATTTTATGAAATTGTCAGGGAATTCAGATCAAATATCGATGAGGTTTATTTTGCGTGGATGAATTTGCCAAGTGGAAGAGGTCCGATAGCCGAAAAAAATGGTTATATCAACTGGGAGGCACAGAAACAGGTTGAGTATGAACTAAAGGAGATAAAAAAGCTTGGGATAAAATTGAACCTTTTATTAAATGCTTCATGCTGGGGTGGACTTTCACTTTCAACAAATCTTGCAAACACAATAGTTTCCCTTGTTGATTATCTCAGCCAGGAAATTGGAATTGAGTCAATAACCGCTTTTTCACCAATGGTAGCATACATAATCAAAAAAAATTTTCCTGAAATTGAAATCAGGGCTTCAGTAAATATGAGAATTGGCTCAATATCTGCGATGGAACAACTTGCTGAATTATTTGATGGATTTGTGCTACAAAGAGAATTCAATCGAGATATAGAAAGAATAAAGGAACTGAAGTCCTGGTGTGATAAAAATAATAAGAAACTAAGCATGCTTGCCAATAGTGGCTGTATAAATTTTTGCGCAGTGCAGATGTTCCACGACAACGTGATTGCTCATGAAACAGAAATTTTCACAAAAGCCAATATCACGGATGATATCCCGGGAAACTGCTGGAGCTATTACAAGAAAAGTGAAAACTGGAAAAATTTCTTGATCAATCACTCCTGGGTAAGACCAGAAGATATTTATCATTATCGTGAATACTTTCAAACCATCAAAATTGCAACAAGGATTAATTCCGCACCAGCAAGGGTCATAAAAGCATACTGCAAAAGAAAATATGATGGGAACCTGCTTGATTTATTTGAACCAAGCCACACTAAATTGTTGTTTCCCTACCTCATTGATAATACGAAATTTCCAGACAACTGGTTTTTAAAAATACTGAATTGTGATAGAAAATGTCAAAGATGCGATGTTTGTGAAACAGTATTTCAGAATCTTCTCATAAAACAAGGACAATGAAAATGCTACTTACCTCAGATATTGTTAAAGAAAAAGCCAAAAGCTTTGGCGCTGATGCAGTAGCAATTGGAAACATAGAAAGATGGAAAGGCGCACCAATTCAGATGGATCCCAAACAGATTATGCCCC
>JAMWCC010000034.1:5205-11314 GCA_023818375.1 Candidatus Omnitrophota bacterium
ATTCAGAATAATGAGGGGAAGTTTCAGAGGAATTGAAGAGGGAACTTTTTTTAGTAATTATTCTTCAATGGGATACGGAGGACTTACATATCTTTACATTCCTATGGTTGTCATAAATCTGAGTAAGTTTATTGAGGACCATGGATTTGAAGCGATACCATATGGTCATCAGAGTGACTGGCGCGCAATTGACAATGAAGGTAACATAAAAAACAAATACAGCAGACCTGTTTCTCAAGGAAAAGTAAGACCTGATGTCATGGTTCACCTGCGAATAGCCGGATTTCTTGCAGGCCTTGGAGAAATCGGGTACAGCAAGCTTCTTTTAACTCCAGAATTCGGGCCAAGACAGAGAATCGGAATCATTATAACCGAAGCAGAACTTGAACCAGATCCTTTAATGAAACCCGGTACAATCTGTGATAGGTGTATGGCATGCGTCAGAGAATGTCCCGGGAATGCAATAAGTGATAAAGAAACAGTAAAGGTTAAACTTGCAGGAATTGAAGTCGAATGGGGAAAACTCGATTGTAAAGCATGCAATATCGCCTTTAAGGGTGCAAAACTGATAAAACAGGAAGAAGATGATGGAACCCTGCCTGACTATATGGACCCTCTTAATGGGTACAGGGTGAAACCATCAAGCATAAGCCCATTTTACAAAAAACCAAAAAATCTTTATAACACAGGACAGGCAATATGCGGTGCAAGGTGCATGAGGGCATGCATGGTACATCTTGAAAAAAAAGGAATTTTGAAAAATAAATTTCAAAAGCCCTTTAGAACAAAGCCACTGTGGTCGGTCGACTGGTCAATACCAGATTCTAACCACTAAGGCAAAGGAAGTAAAAATGAATAAGGAGAAACTGAAGAATTTTGCTCAGCAGGTAAAAGCTGACCTTCTCGGAGTGGCAGACATTAAAAGATTTAACGGAATTATTGCCCAGCACCATCCAAAAAGCATTTTACCTGAAGCAAAAAGTGTTTTAGTAATTGGTAAACGGGTAGCAAGAGGTGCTTTGAGAGGTGTTGAAGAAGGAACGCAATTTTCTCTTTATAATTTGTATGGTTATCAATGGCTGAACAATAGAATTCTTGCAAGTATTACCTATAAGATTGCAGAGTTTCTGGAAGACAATGGGTATGAGGCAGTACCAATGCCGAATATACCAGTTGATGTACCTCCAATGGGAATACCAGTAAAAAAGGGAAAACCTGCCCCAAATGTCATAGTTGACATTGAAGACGCAGCTATCAGAGAAGACGCAGCTATCAGAGCAGGACTCGGTGAATATGGATATTGCGGTTTATTTCAGGACTCGGTGAATATGGATATTGCGGTTTATTTCTCACGCAAAATTTTGGTCCAAGGCAGCGGTTTCAGCTTATTATAACTGATGCTGAAATTGAACCTGACCCTGTTGATAAAAGGAATGTATGTGATCTGTGTATGGAGTGTGTAAAAATCTGTCCGCTTGAGGCAATTTCAAAAAGTGGCAAAACTATAGAAATATGTGGGAAAAAGATGAAAATTGCAGATGTAGATTATGAAAAATGCAGTAAATGCAAAAACGGCGTTCTGCCAGACATGTACTATGAAAAAGCAAAGCCAGATAGAATAGCCGCGCTATGCGCAAGAACGTGCCTTGTGCACCTTGAAAAACACAAAAGGATAAATAACCTGTTTGAGATAGGTTTCAGACAAAGAAATGTATGGAAAATTGATAAGCACGGTGAAATAATAGGTCAAAAAAATGAAAATTTCAAAAGCAAAAATAAGGGAAAAGGGGTATGAACTTGGTCTTGACCTTGTTGGATTTGCAAATATTGAAAGATTCAAAAATGCTCCAGTAGAAATGCATCCAGCGAGTATTTTCCCAGAAGCAAAAACAGTGATCGTTGTCGGGAAAAGAATTCTTCGCGGTGGATGGCGCGGTATAGAAGAAGGAACAAACTGGATTTCTTACACGTATTTTGACTACCACGGCCTCTTAAATACCCTGTTTATTCCTGAACCATTATATCATCTTGCTTGTTTCATTGAAGACCATGGATATGAAGCAGTACCTTATTATCCTGGTGTGCCTGAAGCCAAACTGGAAGGTATACCATACAGAGAAAATCAGGTTGCGCCTGATGTTCATCTTGCTATAAGAATCGTAGCAGTGTGTGCTGGACTGGGAGAAATCGGATGGAGTAAGGTATTCCTAACAAAAAAATTTGGTCCACGCCAGAGATTGCACGCCATTATCACAGATCTTGAACTTGAACCTGATGAACTTTCACAACCAGGTAGCATTTGCACAAGGTGTATGAGGTGCGTTGAGGGTTGTCCTTCAAAGGCAATCCCACATATAAAAGAAAATAAAAAAATCCAGATTAAGATAGACGATAAAGTATACGAATGGGCGGATATCCACACTGGCAGATGTACATTGAGCTATCATGGCGCTGATTCAAGGGTCTCGCCTTTCATTCACAAGGATTTCCCGGGTTGGAATATAGACGCATCAAAACAGGATTTTTCCGAAGAAGCAGCATACAAATTCTGCTGGACATTATCCACATCCACATGGAGGAAAACAAACCAATTTCCGTCAGGATACATCATAGAGGGCCATAGGATGTTACAGAAATGGGGAGAAGGCGGAAGTTATGGCATCTGTGGTTCAAGAGGGTGTATGAGAAGCTGTTTTGATTGGCTTGAAAAAATCGGAAAGATAGAACAGATATTCAAATCAGGCAGATTCATCAAAAGAAAAAGATGGTTACTTTCTCACAGGGTAAAATCAAAATGAAGAGAATAAAGGAAAACGCAAGGTATCTTGAAATTCGAAATGAATATGATGTAGCAGTTGTCGGTGGCGGAGTTGCAGGAGCAGCCGCTGCGATTTCAGCAGCAAGAAATAATGCAAAGGTATGCCTGATTGAAAGATATTGTGCAATTGGTGGTCTTGCCACACTTGGAAATGTAAATGTATATTTACCTCTGTGCGATGGAAAAGGAAATAAAATTATCACGGGGATCGCAGAAGAATTTATGAAACTTTCCATCTTAGATGGATACGGAAAAATTCCTGAATGCTGGTTAAACAATAACTTTGAGGAATGCAAGAGGGTAAGATTAAAAGTTGAGTTCAATCCGTGGACATTTGCAATTGAGCTGGAAAAATTATTGATCGATGAAGGTGTTGAAATTTTATATGACACAAGATTTTCAGACGTGATAAAGGAAGGAAATAAAATAACACATTTAATATTTGAAGATAAGAAGGGAAGATTTGCTATAAAAAGTAAGGTGGTTGTGGATGCATCAGGTGATGCGGATGTCTGTGTTTGTGCAGGTGAAAAAGTTGTAAGTGTTGATACAAATGTGGCGTGTGGATGGTTTTTTTGTTTTGATGGAGAAAAAGTCAAAAGATACGTTTTTTCACAAAAATACGACCACTTCAACAGACAAGTGTATGACTTAAACACAGGATTTTCCATTGAGCAGACGACTCAACAAATTCTATCTTCAAGAGAAAACATCAGTAAAATTATAGAAAAGATGAAAAATGAAAATTCAAGGATTCTTCCAGTATCTCTTCCTTCAATCCCGACATTCCGTATGACGAGACGATTGAAAGGATTAATAGAACTTGAAGAGTCGCATGAAAAAACTTTGTTTTCAGACGCAGTGGGTATGTTTGGTGACTGGAGAAAATCAGGTCCTGTATATTATATGCCATTTTCAGCCCTTTATGCAGTAAGAACATCCAACCTAATTACGGCAGGAAGATGTATTTCTGCCTGTAGTGCCTGGGACATAATAAGGGCAATTCCTGTGTGTGCACTGACCGGAGAAATCGCAGGCACAGCTTCAGCATTACTGTGCAGGTCAAAAAGCAAGAGGTTTTCTTCCCTGGACATAAGAAAACTTCAGCAAACTTTGAAAAATCAGGGTGTGAAAGTAGACGAAAAAATATAAATTGAATTGTGAAATATTACTCCCACCGAAAAATTAAAACTTCATTTCAATTTTATTTTTTTCAAAACCTCAGGGTTGTACAGATTTTTAGGAATTTTACCACTCAAGACCCTTATCAACTCGTCAACAACAGTTTTTCTCAATCTCGCAATTGAACGGTCCGAATAGTATGCATAATGGGCAGTACATATCACATTTTCCATATTTAAAAGTGGATTGTCTTTATCAGGTGGTTCCTTCTCAAAAACATCAAGACCAGCACCCGCAATCCATTTATTCTTCAACGCTTTAATTAGCGCCGGTTCATCTATAAGTTTTCCCCTTGATGTATTAATCAAATATGCTGTTTTTTTCATTAACTTTAGTTCTTCCTCCCCTATCAGGTGGTATGTTTCGTGGTTCAGTGGACAATGTAATGAAACGTAATCTGACACTGTTAACAGTTTGTTCAATGAAGCTTTCCTAACATCATATTTTGAAAAGTAACTTTTATCTACGTAAGGGTCGTATGCAACAACTTTCAATCCAAAAACACCTGCTTTTCTTGCAACTTCCCTGGCTATTTTACCAAATCCTATAAGTCCGAGTATCTGACCTTCAATGCTTCCCATTGGACTGAAATCCTCTACATGCTTTCCTGAGAGAAGCAGACTGCTGAATTCTTTCAGTTTTCTACTGCAAGCAAGGAGCAACATCAAGGTATGATTGGAAACTTCTTGCGTACAAAAGTCAACAACCCGCGAAATCATTATGCCTTTTTGCGTTGCTGCATTGACATCAATATTGTCAAGCCCTGTTCCAAACCTGATAATGACCCGACACTTTTCAAGTTTACCAATGAATGCACTATCAATTTTCGTACTTGTGAATAAAACTGCATCAGCGCTTCTCAATAAATTGTCAATATTTGAATGGTATTTTTTCAATTCAAAAATCCTGGCACCGACTTTTTTCAATCTTTCTCTGTCATTTACAGAAATCGGATGCAGCGTGCCATCAAGATTTATAACAAGATATTTCCTCATTTTGAGATACTTTTTATTTGTGCAAAAACACCAATGCAGGCACTCATGAGCAGTGATATATCGCTGCCAACTGCTATGAATTGAAAACCCTCTTTAATTCTGGTATCAATGTCAGAGCCACTGGCAATAAGACCGCACGGAATTTGAAATTTCTTGCAGGTTTCACCAATATAACGGATGGTATTCTGTACTTCAGGATGTTTTGGACTTCCGAGATATCCCATAGAAGCCGAAAGGTCATTTGCTCCTATAAAAACACAATCAACTCCATCAACCTTAAGGATTTCTTCAAGGTTTTTCACTGCCTGATAATGTTCTATTTGAATTATAACCATAATTTCTTCATTAGATTTTTCCAGGTACTGGTCAACCCAGGAACCAAAGCCACTTGCTCTGTGCGGACCTATACCGCGAATACCCTCTGGAGGATATCTGGTTGCTTTTACAGCCTGCTGTGCCTGTTCAGGTGTATTTACCATTGGAATGACAAGTCCTGCTACGCCTGTATCAAGAACCTGTTTTATTACCACAAAATCATTCCAAGGAACTCTAACCAGTGGCACCGTAGCTGTGCCTGAAACTGCCTGCGCCATAAGCTCAACTGATTCAATTCCAATAACACCATGCTCCATATCAAAAACAAGCCAGTCAAAACCAGACCGGGCAAGGACCTCAGCAATTGTCGGATGTGCCGTAATCACAAAAGCACCAATTGCCACCTCACCTTTCTTAAGTTTTCTTTTCAAAAGATTTTCAGGCATCATTTTTGCTCTCCATTTTGATAATTTTTTTCAATGTGTCAGGCCTGTTGGTTGTAATGAATTGAACTCCCATATCAATACAGGAAATTAAATCTTTTTCTTCGTCCGGAGTCCAGGTGTTAACCAGAAATCCGGAAGCAACAAGCTTCTTTACCACCTTTGAATCTAAACTTTTATAATGTATATCAAGTTTTCTTATACCTGTTGCAACAAGTTCCTTTAGGTTATCAGGAACATTTGAGGTGATATAGGTGGTTGGTAACTCAGAAAACAACGAACGAACCTTTTTTACATAATCAAGATTAAAAGAACCAATAAAAAGATGCTGGCCGGTTTGAAATTTTTCTATGCAT
>JAMWCC010000046.1 GCA_023818375.1 Candidatus Omnitrophota bacterium
TCTTCCTTCTTGTAAAACTCTAAAGGTTTCTTTAGCAAATCTTCTTAATACCCCCAGATACTGATCATAATTTTTAAATAATCCTTTATAATCAAAAGGGGCATTAAAATATGGTGGGGAAGTTATCATTAAATGACAACTACCGTCTGGAATTTCTTCCATGCTCATACAATTTCCCACTATAAGTATATGCACCGTAGACATAATTCAATCACTTACAGAAAAACTATTGCATCGAAAGTAAGTTTTCGTAAAAATTCCAATTTTCATATGCACCAAATCCTAACTGGATTTAGAGACGCTTATGCTTCTACAATTGTGCTTTTCCCTCCAATACTTTTCTTTTTTAAAATGATTTTATCCTCATTTGGTTATTTTAGCTTCCTCTTAGCTTTCTCTTTTTTTATGTTTATTTAAAGACTTAATCGTATAGTATTATGATATACAATTTCACATCAAAATCAAAATGAAATTTTCATTTACTACCACTTAGGAACTAAAGTTATAGTGATTTGGTATGGACTAAAAAAACACCTTGTCGGGGCGAGTGGATTTGAACCACCGACCTCCTGGTCCCGAACCAGGCGCTCTAAACCAGGCTGAGCCACGCCCCGAAAAACAGTTAATAGTCAATAGTTAATAGTTAGAAACTACTAAATTTGACGCGAAACCGCATATCATTTTTTGCAACTCAACTATCTGCTCTCTAATACTCTTTATTTCTGAATCAGTTAAATACCCGAGCAGTACTGATAATGTCAAATAGGTATCTAACTCCGCAAGAGAACCCAGAGCAATGCTGAGATATTGCTTAAATTCCTTCTTATGTCTTCGTGCCTGCCCTTCTGCAATGTTTGCAGGAATTGATACTGCTGCTCGCTGCATCTGATTTATTAGTGAATACCTCTCTATTCCGGGTAATTTTCTTGACAAAGAGTATATTTCTTTCGCAAGAACCAAACCTTTTTGCCAGATAATCAAATCCCTATATGTTTTCATTTTTACGTGTTTCGCTATCAAATCTATCCACTATCAACTATACACTGCATCGAGTGCGCCCAGCCTGATTCGAACAGGCAACTTTCGGGTCCGCAACCCGACGTTCTATCCAGTTGAACTATGGGCGCGTTAAACTATATTATACAATTTTCAGGACAAAATTAGAAAGATTCTTCTGTACATAAAAAAATCGCCCTCAATGATTGAATAGGAGTGTTTCCTATTGTAAAAGGGGAAAATAAAAAGTGAAGAAAGTTTACCAAGTAAGGAAAAAATCAATAGGAATAAATATCTCTGCCTTTGCTATCAATACCAACTATAGCAGGGAAATTCTCAACCCTGATTTTATAAACCGCTTCAGGACCAAGTTCAGAAAAAGCAATAATTTCACATTCTTTTACAAACTGCGACAAATACGCTCCACAACCACCATATGTAACAAAATAAATTGCCCCGTACTTTACAATTGCTTCTTTCACTTTTTCGCTACGAATACCCTTGCCTATCATTCCCTTCAAACCTGCCTGCAACAAAGGTGGAGTAAACTTATCCATTCTTGAACTTGTGGTAGGACCGCAGGAACCTATAATAGCACCAGGAGGTACTGGAGTTGGACCAACATAATAAATTATCTGACCCTTTAGGTCAAAGGGAAATTTTTCACCTTTTTCAATCATTCTCAAAAACTCTTTGTGGGCTGCGTCTCTGGCACCATAGATAATCCCTGTTATTTCAACAAAATCACCTGCTTCTAACTTCTTTATTGTTGACTCATCAAGCGGTGTTTTAATCTTTTTCATATAGTCCCTTGATACATCCTGTGAGCCCAACAAGATATTGAAACGGCAACAGGAAAACCAGCAATATGAGTCGGAAAAGTTTTTACCTTTGCATCAAGACAGGTAAACCTGCCACCAAGTCCACCAGGACCAATCCCTGTTTCGTTAACCTTTTTGATTATTTTTTGTTCGAATTCTGCGATTTCTGAAAACTTCTTGATTCCTACTTCCAATAGCGCCTTTTTTGATAGGTAAACTGCTTTTTCTGCTGTACCACCCATTCCTATACCAATAAAAACAGGTGGACATGGATTTGGTCCTGCTTTCTTTACACATTCAACAATAAATTCAATAATTTCATTTTGCTCAGTCCCTGGAAGAAACATTTTCAATTGAGTTGTATTTTCAGAACCAAAACCTTTTATCAACAATGAAAATTTAATCTTATCGCCTGGTATACTTTCGCACCACACGACTGCAGGCGCGTTGTCCAGTGTATTTTTTCTATCAGGTACACTTACAACCGATTTCCTTAAATAAAGTTTTTGATACGCTTCTTTTACGGCGCAATCAACAACATCCTGGAGTGATTGAAAGTTTTTGAATTCAATCATTGTTTTGCTTCCAATTTCAAAAAATAAAACAACCATGCCTGTGTCCTGACATAGTGGAATTCTTTTTCTTTCGGCAATTTTAATATTTTCAATGATAACCTCAAGAGTCTTCTTTCCATAAGGATTTTCTTCTTTTATTTTGGCATCCTGAATCAATTTTTTTACCTCCGGTTCAAGGGAAAAGCTTGCCTTTTCAATTGCATTATAAATCTTATCCATAATGAAATCTTCGCCAATTTTCCTCATTTTAATCTACCAGGTGATATTCAACAATTTCATCAAGACATTTTTTTAGATTTTTATAAAGGCCTTCGGGTATGTATTTTATCATTGGGATCTGAGAAATTGGAATTTTATGAAAAAATTTTAAAACTTGTATATGTTTTGGCGGCAATCTGAACGCTGTGGTTTCTCTTGCCCTACAATTTGAACAAACAACCCCTCCAAGTTTTCCACTGAAAAAATAAAGATTTTCGCTTTTTCCACAAACAAGACATTTTTCAAGAAAAGGACCAAAACCAAGGTAATAAAGAATTCTTTCAGTTACCAACAATTCAATTGCTCTGTGATTTTTGACCTGTGGAATTATATTTCCGGTTTGAACCAGTAAATCATAAATTTCCTGACTATTAAACCTTGAAGCCGGAATAAATCTGTCAAGATCTGAAAGTAATCTGTGCCATAATATCCCTGCCTCATCTTTGAAATTGAAGGAGTCTATAATTTCTGGTTTTGTCACAAGTTCAAGTCCACTTTTAGGCTTCAAATAAACAAATGCTTCAATAAAGCTACCTTGTTGATAAGCAAGTGGAGGAATTTTTTTTGTGGGATTTCTTACCCCCTTCATAATTCCATGAATTTTACCAATTGAATCTGTCAGAAGGTGTACAATAACGCTTGTCTCACGAAAATTAATTTTTTTCAGAACTATCGCTTTTACTTTGGTCGGTGGCATCTGATATATTATATATGCCAAAAGAAAGTAAGATTTTCATCCCTTGTTCAACACTTACAGGCAAAACCTTAACCCTATCCTTATGGATGACAAGAACCAGACCTGTGGTAGGATTGGGTACCGTAGGGACAAAAACCGTCCAGTACTGCCCATTTTCTCCCAGAATCATTGATTCTTTACTCGTAACAAACCCAATTGTTGAAACTCCAGAAGCAAGGTTAATCAAAACAACTTCCTGAAAAATCTGTTTTTCCCTTCTGAAGACCTGTTGCAGTATTGAGTGAACAAACTGATAAAGACGATTGAAAACAGGTACTGAAAGAAAAAATCTCTCAAGATAGCGAACAATTCTTTTGCCCATCACATTGTGAGCGAAGAAACCAAGTATAAGAACAATCGCAACAAGAGAAACAAAACCTAATCCCTTTACATAGAACTGAGGAATTGCTTTTTGAATCCATTGCCCTATAAGATTTTCAAGGAAAACGAAAATCTTCCACAATATCCATAAAGATATTGCTGCCGGTACGATTATGAGTGTTCCTGATATAAGGTAATTCCTGAGCCTCATGGTAATATTGTAAATCTTTCCACGATTTGAAACAACAAAACAGTAATCAAAATACCAAAAATTGCGCCTATAATAGTCTCTTCGATGGTGTGTATGCGCTTTATTACTCGGCCCTGTGCAACCCATACAGCAAGAAGTAGTACAAGAACAGAAACAAGTGGTTCTGTTTTGAATGTCAACATTGAAACAATAACCCAAATACTAAAGGCAATTCCACTATGAATACTGGGCATCCCGCCAGAGATAAGCGTTTGTTTTTTTATAAGGGACTTGAGCATTGTATACAGAAAACTGATAAGAAACAAAACCAAAAAAGTAAAGTACCAGGGTGAATTTGCAAGATTTTCAAATGCATTTCTGAAAGAAGGGGGGAAATACCTTGCAAACAAAAGATATCCCACAATTACTGAAGTTATTGTTGAAACAAGGACTGCGCCAGCAGCAATATCTTTAATTTTACGAATTTGAATATGGTACTGGGTAAAAAACATGTCAGCAAGCATTTCAATTGCTGTATTTATTATCTCTGAAACAATCACCAATCCAACGACAAGTATAAGAAGGAGAAATTCAATAAATGGAAGTCTGAAAAATATTCCACAGATAATAACTACGCATCCTATTGAAAAATGAATTCTTAAATTTTTTTCAACCTTAAGAGCATAAAACAATCCCCTGAATGCATTTGTAAAACTTTCAACTATGTCTTTGGTTTTTTCGTTTCGTAATGACATTTTTTAAAACCCTTAAAAAAATTTTATCCTGCATTGATTTCATTCTATCATAGTTTTTGGGATTGTTGTCATTATAACCGGAAATATGAAGTACCCCGTGAATAATAAGGTAAATTATCTCATCCTCAATACTATGTGGTATAAGTTTCGCCTGCTTTTGTGCAGTTTCAACAGATATAATAATTTCTGCAGTTGAACCAAGATTAAAAGAAAGAACATCGGTTGGATAATTTTTGCCGAGAAACTGATTATTGAGAAGCTTTATCTTTCTGTCACTAACCAGTACAATATTGATATTGTTGAAAATTTTTGGAACAAAATATTCAAGTTTTTCAATAACCTGTTGAATATAGGAAGTATCGATGTTAATCTTTTTCTGACTGTTTATCAGGCATATTTTTTTTGAAATGGGTGTGATGTGCTTCATATGCTTTTATAATCCTTTTAACCAGCGGGTGTCTTACAACATCCTTTTCATTGAAATAAACAAATTTAACCCCTTTGACATTACCAAGAACTTTTTCACATATTACAAGACCCGATGTTTCCCTGGATAGTGGAAGATCAATCTGAGTTGTGTCTCCTGTAACAACTGCTTTTGAATTTGCACCAAGACGGGTCAAAAACATCTTCATCTGTTCGCCTGTTGTGTTCTGAGCCTCATCAAGGATAATAAATGCATCATTGAGGGTTCTGCCACGCATATAAGCAAGTGGAATTATTTCTATGATCTTCCTTTCACTCCACCTTTTTAATTCTTCATATTTCAAAAGGTCGAAAAGCGCATCATATATCGGCTGTAGGTAAGGCTTTATCTTTTCTTCAAGGTCTCCAGGAAGAAACCCCAACCTCTCACCAGCTTCAAGAGCAGGACGGGTCAAAATCACCCTGTTGAAAACACCATTGCGTAAAAATTCTATTGCAAGAGCCACAGCAAGATAGGTTTTACCTGTACCTGCTGGCCCGATGCCAATTGTCAAGGAATATTTACGGATTGCCTTTATGTACGCTTTCTGGTGAGGTGTTCTGGGATAAACAATCTCCTTTTTTGACCTTATAAATATCGCATCAGTTGGCATTTTAATCTCTGTTTGATGTTTTCGTTCCTGTTTTTTTTCTTCATCTGCGGGGATTGAGTCAAATATGTCCTCAGGGGTAAGATATTTCATCCTGTGAACCTTGTGTTTGAGATTTTCAAAAACCTTATATGCTTTTTCTATCTTAGTCTGCTCACCACGCATTTTGACAATATTGCCACGGGCAAAAATTTCTATACCAAGAAGGTCTTCAAGCAACCTCAGATGTTCATCGTGTTTTCCGAAAATTATCTGGGCTTCTTGGTTGGTAAGTGTAATTTCTTTAAGTGTTGACATCTTAAGGAATTACTAGTTCTGTTCCTGGTATCAGAATATTGGGATTCTTAATTCTTGACTTATTGGCATCGTAGATTTTCTTCCACTGGCCCGGGTCTCCATAGAATCTTCTTGATATAATTGAAAGGGTATCTCCTTTCTTTACAGTGTAAGATTTCCCAGATATAAGCTTTACCTTTGGTTCTTCAGGCAAAACAGGTTCAAGTTGCTTTGCCTGCATTGTTGCTTTCACTCTTCCAAGCTCTGCAAGAACTTGATCGCACGCAGCCAGTGCCTTGTTTGACGCTATTATTGCCTTTTCACTTGCTTCATTGGCAGCAGCAATCGCTTTATTTGCAGCATCTATCGCCTTTTGAGCAGATTGATCCGCGTAAGCCATCGCTTCTTTTGCAGATTTATTGGCGGCAGCAATCGCCTTTTCAGCAGCTTCATTGGCAGCAGCAATCGCCTTTTCAGCAGCTTCATTGGCAGCTTTCACTGCTTGAGCAGAACTTTCTATTGCCTTATTTGAAGCTTCCAAAGCCTTCTCCGCAGTTGCATTGGCCTGGTTACTGGTATTATACGATTCCTGAGCATATCTTTCCGCATTTTTACTTATTTCCATTGCTGTTTCAATAAGAGACTTTGCCTGCATAATCTGAATTTCAATTTCCTGTTTTTCAGAACGAGGTGTTTTTCTTGTACTGGGCGATGGCTTAAAAACAGGCTCAACTGGTTTAGACTGCTGGTCAATTGTCGAAGTATTGTCTGATTTTTGCATAGTTTCATCTGGCGCAGAAACCTTCTGAACATCGACTCTTTTAGGAATCAAATTACACCCTGTGACTAAAAGTGTACAAACACAAAATATAGCCACGAATGTTTTCATTATATCTCCCTTTTTTTATTAAATTTATCACTCTTTGGGCTTTAAGTCAACCCTAATATGAAGTTCTTTAAGCTGGTTTTCATCCACAGCACCTGGTGCCTCGCTTAAGGGACATATACCCTTCTGTGTTTTTGGAAATGCAATTGTTTCCCTTATTGAGTCTTCGTTCCTTAAAATCATTACAAGTCTATCAAGCCCGAAAGCAAGTCCACCATGAGGTGGCGCACCAAAACTAAGAGCTTCTAAAAGAAAGCCAAATCTCTGATTATATTCGGATGGTTGCATGTTAAGGATTGAAAAGATTTTTTCTTGTAACTGCCTTTGGTGAATTCTTATACTTCCGCCTCCAATTTCAGTTCCGTTGAGAACAAGATCGTATGCACGAGATCTTGCTTTTAAAGGTTGCGTGTCAAGAATTTCAATGTCCTGAATTTTAGGACTTGTAAACGGATGGTGCACGCATACCAACCGTTCCTCTTCCTGGCTATACTCAAATAATGGGAAATCCACAACCCATAGAAAATTCAATGAATTTTCATCTACTAATTGAATCTTTCTTCCTATGTCAAGTCTTATTTCCCCAAGAGTCTCACAAACCCACCTTTCCTGTCCTCCAAGGAAAAGCAAAAGGGTTCCTGGCTTTATCTCAAATAAATTCCTCAAGTTACTAATCGTTGATTCATTTAAAACTTTTTTTAGTGGTGAAACAATTTCTGTCTGCCTGAATCTTATCCAGCCTATTCCTTTGCCACCTTTTTGTATCACAAATTCATTAATTGCATCAACGTCCTTTATCGATACTTTTTCTCCCTGCTCAATGACCAGTCCCCTGATAGTTCCCCCTGATTTGATTATTTCATCGAGGATGCTACTACCAGAATTTTGAAAGACATCACTCAGATTTAAAATTTCCATACCAAAGCGGATATCCGGCTTATCTGTTCCAAATCTGCTGAGTGCCTCATCGTAGGTGAGGCGTGGAAAGGGGATTTTTATTTCCTTTCCCATTGACTTTTCAATTGAATATTTGATAAGCCGTTCTGAAATATCAATAATATCGTCTTCCTCAATAAAAGCCATTTCAATGTCTACCTGAGTAAATTCCGGCTGCCTGTCTGAACGAAGGTCTTCATCTCTGAAACAACGTGCAATTTGATAGTATCTATCAAATCCAGAAATCATGAGAATCTGTTTGAAAAGTTGTGGAGATTGAGGTAAAGCGTAAAAACTACCAGGATTCAATCTTGAAGGGACAAGAAAGTCCCTTGCTCCTTCAGGAGTACTTCTGGTAAGGATGGGTGTTTCAATTTCAACAAAATTTTCAGAAGAAAAGAATTCTCTCATTTTGCTTGTGAAAACCGATCTAAAAACGATATTTTCTTTTAGCTGTTGTCTTCTCAAATCAAGATACCTATATTTTAATCTAGTATTTTCGTTAATATTTTTGCTATCCTGAATTTCAAAAGGAAGCACCTGACAGGTATTAAGGATACTAAGCCTTTCGAGAACAACCTCTATTGAACCTGTTGAAATCTTTGAATTAATTGTTTCAGGAGAACGCTCGACAACTGTGCCTGAAACCTGTATTACAAATTCTTGTCTGACCTTCTTGACCAGTTCAACAAGGGATTCATCAATCTGGTTTAAATTACAGACAATTTGAGTAATCCCATACCTATCCCTCAGATCAAAAAATATTATGTTACCATGGTCTCTTATCGAAGAAACCCAACCAGCAAGAATAACTTTTTGTCCTGTATTTTTATCCGTCAACTCACCGCATGTATGAGTCCTAAGCATTCCTTAACCCCTTTAAAAAATTGGATAAATGTTCAAACCTAATCTTTCTTTGACTACCATCCTTCATATTCTTATAAAGAAAAACCTGCTGGGAAAGTTCATCTTCTCCTAATATTAAAACATGTTCTGCACCTTCTTTATCTGCAATTTTTAAATGATTTTTCAAACTTCGCTCAGTATAGTCGGCAATGATCCTTATTTCATTATTCCTTGCCTGATTAACCAGGGTAATACCATCCTGTAATGCTTTTTGTCCAAGGAAAAAAACAAAAATACTCATTTTATTTTCCAATTTTGGAATCACACTATTGCATAACCTGTCCATACCTATTGCAAACCCTGCTGCAAAAGTCTTTGGTCCACCAAGGTCAGCCACAAGATTATCATATCTACCACCTCCTGCGACTGCATTTTCCTCATTATTTATCTTCAATTCAAAAACAGTCATTGTGTAATAGTCCAGTCCTCTTACAAGGTTTTTGTTTTCCACAAATTCAATACCAATTTTCTCAAGTGTGCGATATAAAATTTCTTGGTGTTTTTTACAATCACTGCACAAAATTTTTTGTATGGAGGGCACATCCTCCAATATCCGTCTGCATGATGCCACTTTACAGTCCAGTACCCGCAAAACATTGTTCTGCAATCTAAGTTTACAATCGTGACATAAACCATCTTTATGTGGACTTAAAAATTGTTGTAGTCTGCCGGTGTATTCAACCTTACATCTATCACAACCTACAGAGTTTATTTCAAAAATATATTTTTTAATGTCAAGCCGTTGTAAAATATTGCCAAGAATAATGATTAGTTCTGCATCAAAGTAGGGACTTTCACCACCAAAAATTTCAGCACCAACCTGGTAGAATTGCCTGTATCTTCCTTT
Organism: Candidatus Omnitrophota bacterium; assembly: GCA_023818375.1. Classification (GTDB taxonomy): domain Bacteria; phylum Ratteibacteria; class UBA8468; order B48-G9; family DTJG01; genus DTJG01. Next base: position 9,580 of record JAMWCC010000046.1, read on the forward strand.
CTGTGGTCTGTCATATCTGAACATCGGTCCAGAATAATAAAGACGTGTTATCTTTTTCCTCATATATAATTGATGTTCAAGATATGCTCGTACAACACCTGCAGTTGCTTCTGGTCTGAGGGCAAGGATTCTGTCTGCTTTATCCTTAAAAACATACATTTCTTTCTGAACAATATCGGTGAATGAACCAACGCTTCTTTGAAACAAACTGAATTGTTCAACAATAGGAATACGAATTTCCTCAAAACCAAATTCTTCAAGAATCTCAAAAATCAACCTCTCAGTTGACTGCCATACCCTTGTTTCATCAGGAAGTATATCTCTCATACCCCTGACAGATTTTAATAGGTCAGCCATAATGTATCCTTGAAAATTTGACAACACATATATTTTACTTGACAATGACAAAACCTCAAAAACATTATTTCAAAAAATTAATCCTTTGAAGTAAAATTAAACCTATGAGGAGAAAAAAAAAAGAACATGTTATTGACATCCTTGGTTATATCGTGTTCTACGGTTTCTTTAATGTTTTAAAGGCTTTACCAGGCATCTTTTATCCGGTAATTTCAAAAATAACAGGTTATTTTTTCTATTACTCCATACCATCCCTTAGGAAAAAGATTAAGAAAAATTTGGATGCTGCGTATGAAGGTTGTCTTTCCCAGAAGCAAAAAAAACGCCTGATTAAAAAAATTATTGAAAAACAGGTGTTTTTTTTTACAGAATGGGCACTTTGGGCAAAAATGGAAAAGCAGAAAGCCCTTGGCCTTGTAGAATTTGATAACATTCATCCATTAAAAAAGGTGGTTTTTTCAAAAAAGCCCGTTGTCATAGTGAGTGCCCATATTGGAAACTTTGCAGTTATGATTGCCGCACTCACTTATATTGGATTGCCACTTACCTGGATTGCTCGGGATGCCAACAATGAATACCTTGCCAGATTTATGGACAGAACCAGAAAGAAAAAAGGTATTTTTGGAATAAGCAAAAAAAATCTCTACCAAGCAATTGCTGAATCATCTTTATGGTTAAAAAAAGGAAATAGCCTTTGCTTGTTAATAGACCAGCATTCAGGAAGGGGTACTAATGTTTTATTCTTTGGGAAAAAAGTCCAGGCTCCCACTGGTCCAGCAATATTTGCCAGAAAATATGACGCAATGGTCTTTGGTGCTTTTATACAGCATCTCAGGGGTTTTAAACACAAAATTTTTATTGAAGGACCGTATGAAATTGTCAAAACAAATAATTCAGAACAAGACATTAGAGAAAACACTCAGTTTTTTTACAAGAGAATCGAACATTATATAAAACAGAAGCCAGAAGAATGGTTTACCTGGCTCCACAGAAGATTCAGATGAAACCAACTATTCAGATACCATATAAATATCCCTTGAAACAACCTCTGAAAAAACCATCCTGCCAGAAGAGAACACTTCTCTGACTGTGGTTGTGTGAAAAAAATTGCCAATCTTTTCTGGTTTTGTTGTAAAAACCCTTACATCCCTTAGTTTTGGTTTTGTACCATAGATTGAAATTGTTAATCCATTTTCTCTAACAGTTGCCCTTATCAAAAGTTTGCATCTGTATGGATTGTAAATTTTAAGATCAACTCCATCATCTTTTGAAACAGTTGCATCAAAACCTG
>JAMWCC010000043.1 GCA_023818375.1 Candidatus Omnitrophota bacterium
GCCGTGGTTAACACGGAGGAAGGTGGGGATGACGTCAAGTCATCACGCCCCTTATGTCCAGGGCTACACACGTGCTACAATGGCCGATACAAAGGGATGCGAAGCCGTGAGGCGGAGCAAATCTCAAAAAGTCGGCCCCAGTTCAGATTGCAGGCTGCAATTCGCCTGCATGAAGCTGGAATCGGTAGTAATCGCGGATCAGCTACGCCGCGGTGAATACGTTCTCGGGCCTTGTACACACCGCCCGTCACGCCAGCTGAGTCGGGAGCGCCTGAAGATGTCTTTTTAAGGCATCGAGGGCGAAACCGGCAAGGAGGGCGAAGTCGTAACAAGGCAGCCGTACCGGAAGGTGCGGCTGGATCACCTCCTTTCTTCGGAGAAAATTAATAACCGGGGTTACACTGTATCCACGTAAGCAAAGGGCGGGTTTCGACCCGCCCTTTTTATTTTTTTGGTGGCAATAAAATTTTGACAGAAGGCTTTTTTTATAGTATAAATATTAGCCAGGGCGCATAGCTCAAGGGCAGAGCACTGTGCTGATAACGCAGGGGTTCGTGGTTCGAATCCACGTGCGCCCACCACAAAAATAAAAAAATTACATCATACCTTTTTGGGATTTTTTTAAAGAAATCTCAATTATTTCAAAATCGCAAAGAGAAGGCAAAAAGAGTTCCACCTTTCCTTTTTTCCTTATGAGATCTAAACTTTTTCCTTCTTTCAATGTTTTGCAGGATGAGACATTTAATCCTTTTAGAATAATCTTTGTATTCTGTAAGGGTTCTATCGAGTTGATGGGTCTTTCCAGTCCACATGTGAGGTTTATCATATACAGAAAGGCTTTGTTTTCCTTTTTTCGCAAAAAGATTTCAATATTTTTATCATTTTCAACAACGACATAATTTTGAGCAAGACAATTGCAAAAGTTTCTTACTATTGCAAGATACTCAAAGAAACCAAAATTATCAATAGTCGCGCCATAAGTTCCTGCAAGATAGATACAATTTCCTTTGCCATACCTGTTTACGGTCATCATAGGCATATCAGAAATTTCTGGTACACCATCATATCTTCCAATTAATTTTTTGCAAAAGAAAATTATTGTTTTCGCAGATCTGACCTCCACAAAAATTCCATATTCAGGAGCAGGAAAAAATTTTTTCTTGATGCCTTTCAAATATTCAATTTTTTTTGTACTGGCAAAAGATACATAATCGTATTCCATTGGTCCAATTATCTTCCCTGTAAAATTTAATCCAAACACATCAGATAATCCAAAGTTTTCTCTTTGTTTCCCATTTTCGTCATAAAGAGAAGTTTCAAAGCTTGCAACAATATTTCCACCTCGTTTTACAAATTCTCTAATTTTCTCACAATCATCGTTGGAAAGGCACGCTGAATTGGGAAATATGACAAGGTTGTATTTTTTCAGTAAATCAAACTCATAGTCATCGATTACATCAAATGGAACATGGCTTTTTGAAAGGGCTTTATAAAAACCATTGAATTCTGCATGTAAATCACCGATTTCTTTCCCATTGATTTGAGCAGTAAAATCGGTTAACGGCACACTGGAACCAGTGTACATTTCAGCTGACTTTGTTGACCAACAAAGTGCAATGTTTGACATGGATTGCGTATTATGGAAAGGGTCAGGGTTTTTCCTGATAAAGTCTCCAAACTCTGAGATGGTTTTCATTTCAGGTTGGTTAATGTCATCTGGGAAAACCGCTATCCAGTAGTTTGAACCTGAAAAACATGTTTCGTAAAGCAGAATGGATATTTCCTTTTCTGTAAGCAGATACCAGCTCCAGGGTTTGTGACCTGCACAGTCAAAAACAACAGTTGGCTTGCCATCTGCCTGAGATGAGATAAGTTTTCCTGTTAAACCTGGCTTAAACACAGGTGTTTGATTCAAAATTCCATAAAGAAAGCCACCTTCAGCACCAAGAATATCGGTATGTTTAATAATGCGGTGGTTATCTCTACCTGTTGTCCAGTAAGGCCAGTTGCTATTACCATTCATATAAAAAAGAATTTCTGGATTTACACTCTTGATGATTTTGTTTGATTCCTCAAGAAATCTTTCCATGCTTTCTGCCTGAAATTCAATAAACTCCTTCCATAGAGAATGATTTCTGTTGGATTTTGATGGTGGATTTTCCCCTGTTTTTTCATGAAAGAGAGCTTTGCAGTATTCACAATAGCAGGTATTTGAAAAAAATATGGGTCCATCATAAAAGATTCCATCAATATCATACTTGCATAAATCTCTTAAAATCTGGAAGACCCATTCTCTGTAAGGACTGTTGATACAAAAGGATGTTCCTGTTCCGTAAACATTCATAATTTGCGAACCATCTTCTTTTATCTGAATCCAGTCAGGATGCTTTTTTCCAAAATCGGGTGTGTACCAGTGGACATTGAAATACACAACAACTCTGATACCATATTTTTTTGCATTTGGAAGATATTGTGCAAGCCGATCAGGATTTTGCTTTGAAGCAACAGATGTTTTGAAATACAAAGACCTGTCATCAAGCCCAGAGCCAGATTCATTCTTTGATAATTCCATACAATGGAAATGCTGGACATTTCCACCCATTTTTTTCACTGTTTTTGCAAGAACCTCAGGGGACAATCTTTGCAGGTCAAAGCAATCAACGATTTCTACAATTCTTAAAGGTTGTTTTTCCCACCAGTGCATAGACGACCTCGAACATTATGCCATTGAACGGGCTTTTTTAACAAGCCTAATAATTTTTTCTTCATGGTCAGGAAAACACAGCCAGAAATTTATACTTCTGGGTTTGACTGATGCATATCTATCATAGAGTTTTTCAAGTTCTTCAATATCAAGAGTGTCTATTTCCCATTCTTTTATAAGGAGAGTAAAATCGCAGGGACAATGATTCCTTAAAATCTCAGGTGTTACATACTGATCTGCGCTCGGGTCATAAAGATCAATCTTTATTTTTTCAAGTAGTACCAAATGGTCAATTCTCAGTAATTCACTGTGTAGATGTCTTTCTGTTGCTTTCATCCCTGAATAAAGCATTTCCCAGTAGGGAAGAACAAACTCTTCAAAAAGAGCCGGTGGAAACATTCCAGCAAAATCATCCGGGATTCCAACAGGACCTGGTTCAACTGGAACACCAAGTTTTTCCCTTATTATGTGCGCATAATTTATTGCTGATTTTGTGCAAAATTCAAGGAGTCTATGGGCTCTTATTGGATCGTCGTATGGAAGCGTTAGAAAAGTTTCCCCCATCAAGAGCATGGCTGTTGTAATTGGTCCTTCATAAAGATGACCTATTGACTTCCATGCATTTGGTGCTTTCTCAAGCAGTTTTTCTAAAGTTGCAATTTTTCTTTTTATCACCGATGAGGCAATATAATCCTCCGGTTCACGGAGATTGTCTATATCCTGTGGACTTTTTAATATTGGCAGTGGCTTTGGTTCTGAATCTTCTGGGAAAATAATTTCGCATCCGAGGGAAGCAACATGTGGATAGGCAAAACCTGCAAGGTGGGGTACAGGTGGCTCAATACCCAATCTAAAAGCCACTTCTTTTATTTTTTCATAGGCATAAACAATCGCGTCAGCGTCAAAATGAAGTTGCTTAAATTTTATCCCGGCGTATCTAACAATAAACCCTTCGCTTATCCCACAATGAAATTTCTGTCCCATTTTTGTATTCCGGCATCAATTACCGGTCTAATTATATCATGAATTAATTTCACAATTATAAACCAATACTTCAGATATCCATCCGTTGAAACTGTTGATTATTTTTTCAGGATGTCCAGATGCTCCTATGTAATATAGGGACCAGGATGATGGAAGGTTCATTAAATGGTTGAAAGAAATAATTTTTTTATTTAGATAGACTGTCATTCCAGTTTTTTTGCTGAATGTGGCAATTATTTCATACCATTTATTTGGCTTAAGTTCCGGCACAGTTGCAGTTGCCCTCAAATACTTTCCATTATTTCTGTGAAGAAATTCAATCTGTTTTCCTTTTATTTTCAAAGCTATTCTATCCCACATTTCAGGACCAACAAGGTAATAAATGTCATCATCAGTTATTTTTTCGGGCTTAAATTTTATGATGATTGAATAGTCTGAATTTGCTAATGAAATTCCACGATTTATAAAGACATAGGTATTATTTCTGTAGTGAAGTGTTTTTTTTTAATCTCACTATCATACACTATTGTACCATTTTTTATTATCGCTTTGTTTGTATCAGGGTTTATTTTGTTTATAGCCACTCTACCATCGCTATCAGAAAAATCGTAGTGTGCGATCAGATTTTGTCTATAGTCTTGTAAAGGTTGTTTGGCTAATTTTTTCTTGAGAATTTTTATCCCTGAAAGCCCTTCATCAATAAACTGGACGTTTTTTTCATATGCTGTTTTTTGCACCTGAATTTTTGCCTTTTCAAGATATCCAAGAATTCTTTCAATTTCTTCTTTGGTATAAATGCTTCTTTTTGGATTTGAGTAATACAGATTTTCAATATACTCAAACATTGATTTCATAGTTTCAGATGCTGGCCCAAAAAATTTATCATAGAAATCTTTTAGAATTTCATCAACATCAAACTCTGGATCCCAGAGCATTTTTGCAGTTATATAATGGTTAATACAATACCACCAGAAATTTTCCTTGTGTGCATTATCCACAAAAATTCCAATACCATCAATTTTTGGTGCATTTTCTTTTTCAGACAAATCTTTGATTTTTTTGATGTGTTGAGAAATTAAGCGGGGGATAAATACTGGTATAAAGCTATCTCCAAAGGTATAATATTCAAGAAGATAGATCTTATTAGGATTTAATTTTTGCCAGTCCTCTATCAAATTATACTTTTTTTCATCAATAACGGTATTATCCTTAAAATCGATTTTATCTTTTAATCTTCCCAGGGTGGAAAAAGCAATCAATGAAACAACGTTTTCCGGCAGTTTTTTGATACTCGTCGGTGGGAGAGTGTATTTTTCGTATGCAAGGTAGACTATATATCTATCTGGATAAATTTGTTTTAGTTTTTCAGCTACTTTTACCACTGCATCGGCTACATAATTTGAATAGTGACCACTTTCTTTTCTTTCATAACTCACCATAGATTGACATTTTGAGCAGGAGCATATTTCCATAAAATAGTCATTGGGACACACGCCAAAGTAATTTCGTCCTTTCTTAAAATAGTCCTGCGCTTGTTCAACAATCCTATCAATGACGCCTTCATGTGGAAATGCGATATGTGGATATATTTTCCCTTCTTTATTAATGCTAAAATATTCTGGGTTGGTATCCTTATACAAATTCCACCAGTTAGTTCCGCTTCTTGTTCCCCAGAAGGAATGTCCTGATGCCCAGGCATCAATATCTCCACCATATCCTATTTTTCTTGTCCAGTTTGTATCAAGTCCCCAGCAAAGCCTCATCCTAAAGTATGGATTTTGTTTTATTTCAAAATCATCAACGAGATACAGGCTTTCAGAAGTTGGTACTATATCAAGTCGTTCATCAGGGTAGAACCATCGTACACCAAGAATTTCAAGTAATCTATATGTTCCATACAAAGTACCTGTGCTTCCAAGCCACCGTGTATGGTGTGTATTTGGGTTAACATTCGTGTCCCTTCCACAGATAAATATCAAATTTTTTGATTTTTTCAAAACATAGCCATCATTTTTTAAATCATCAGTTGAAATTCCAAATTTTTTGCTAAGATTATTTTGACCCAGAACTATATGAAATTTGAATGGTGTATCAATTTTTTCAAAGCTTTTAAGTTTTATAATTGGAATATCTACTCCTGAAATCTTCTTGATATACTTCTGCAGCTCCTTGGCAGAATACTCAACTACCGGTGTAGTTTTTTCTGGAATTATTATATCTGCCACTGGTTTTCCATCAAAAACAATCTTAAACCCAACTTTTTCAATATAACTAGCTCTAATCTCTTCTGCGCTTAATTCTCTTTTGTATATTTTTAGCTCATCAATAACACCTTTAAAAAAACTATGCAATGTTCCACAATATTCTTTTTCGTCTGTCCTGCCATATGTTGTCCCAGCTCCTATAACGCATATATGCCAGTCAGAAGGTTCTACAGTTTTTAAATTCAAACTAACTAAATTTCCATTTATATAAAGCGCCATACCGGTTTCTTTGCTGAATGTTCCAACTATTTGGTACCATTTATCTTTTTGAAATTTGTAGTGAGATGAAATTGAAATGAAACTTCCACCACCTTTTTCCCATGTTCCACCTTTTCTATGCCATAACCTTATATTGTTTTTGTTTATTTTAAGTCCCATCTGGTCCCACTGCTGTGGACCAAGAATATAAAATTCTCCTTCTGCCATATCAGTTTCTGGTTTAATCCAGACCTCATAGCTATAATCTGTATTTTTAAGGTCAATGATGCCTGTTTTTATATAACTATTTTCACCTTTTAACCTTATTCCTTTTCCAGCTATTCCTTCTGCTGGTTCAGTATTAATTCCAGTGGCATGAAAAGTTTCATTTGCTTGATTGTAAATAATAGGTCCATCCTGTTCAAAAGAGTAATATAAGATTGGACCAGAGTTTGTAAAAGAAAAACAGATTTGAGAAAATAAAAAAACAGCAAGTAAACATCTGCTCTGGCTCATATCTTTTCCTCCTTGTGGCTTTTTGTAAAATAAAGCCTTAAAAATATGCTTCCCAGTAGGTTTTATAGATTGAACTCCAGGTGCCTGGTCCTTGAGTTTCTCTCCATTTGTTGTAGTTCATTGGTTCAACGTGGCCGTCAACATAAAGTATATTGGCAAAACCACCGTGTCTTAATGTGATTCTATTTCTATCATCACTCGTTGAAGAATAGTCATAGTTCCTTGGTCCTAAATATGGATAAAAAACCCATGCCCATCTATTACCATCCCATATTGAATCGGCGAGCATACCTTTAAGATGTTGGTTCCTTATTCTTGCTAACTTTCTCGGTGTACTATAATTATCTGCAAGGGCATAACCGCTCATCCATATTGCAGTTCCATATCCTCTTCTGTAATGATTTGGACAATTGAGCGTTGCCTGAAATTTTTCATTGGCATAGTTGCCCAATGCACCACCAGGTTTGTTTACCATATAAAATATTACTTTGGCTGGCCACCAGTTATAAGAACTATTGGAATCTCCCATGTATAAAGGAATCAAAAAATCATCATAGTCCTGTGCATACATAATGAATGCCAAACCAATTTGTTTCAAATTGCTCATGCACAAAGCCTGTCTTGCTTTTTCTCTTGCTTTTGATAGTACTGGAAGTAACATAGCTGCCAGTATCGCAATTATCGCAATAACGACCAGTAACTCAATTAATGTGAATCCTGTTTTTTTCATAATTTCACCTCCTAACATATTTTTAACAATATTTTCTTCATAAACCAAACTCTTTCTTTTCATATTCTCACCTCCTCCCATTTCTTTTCTAATTTTGTTGTTCTTCTTATTTTCAATGTGGTTGGCAAAATTATCTGTTTGGGTTGTGTATTTTCAGTTTCTATTTTTTCTATCAATAACTCAGCGGCTTTTCTTCCCATTTCTTCTAAAGGAATAGATACTGTGGTCAATTTGAAGCCCAGATTGCTGAGCGGTCTTATATCGTCAAAACCAGTGATTCCTACTGTTTCTGGGATTTTGATGTTTCTATCCCTCAGTCCTGTTATAATTCCTATCGCAATAGTATCATAACTGCAGACTATGCAAGTTTTTCCATCATTTTTTACCAATTCAAAAATTTTTGTTGAGTTATTTAAAGCGTCTTCCATGTAACCATTGATTGGGTCATTTTCAGTGATGGTAAATATCCTCAGGTTTTTTTCTGAAATTCCTTTTTCCTTTAAGGCGGCTTTCAACCCATTTATTCTTTCCCAAATTTCTTTCCTTTTTAACCCAGTTTTAACTGTGACAAAGATAAAATTACAGTAATCATTTTCAAGAAGATGATTGACTAGTTTGTACATGCCTGTAAAATAATCAGGTACTACAAAATCGATCTTATCAATTTTTTTGATTTCAGGTGTATGTGATACCAGTACAAAGGGAAAACCATCTTCTATTAACTTTTGCAAACCTTCTGAGATAATATCTTTTTCGTATTGTGAACTTATAATGAAACCATCGACCTCTGAGATTAGTCTTTCAATATAACCTGTTTCATTTTCAAAGCTCCCCAGACTATTACATAAAATGAGGTTATAATTTTTTTCTCTAATATAACCTTCTGCACCCTTGATTATCTTTGAAAAATAGATATTTTCCGAATGATAAACAATTATGCCAACTCTTTTTTTTAATCTTTTTTTTCTGCTTGAGACAAAGGTTCCTTTTCCGTGGATTCTATAGATGATATTTTCTCCCATGAGTTCAGATAAGGCTTTTAAGATTGTGTGGCGGCTGACACCAAATTCCTGCATTAACTGATATTCTGAGGGAATAGGTTGGTCTTCCTTATAAATTCCTAGCTGTATTCTTTCTCGAAGAATCTGTTTTACCTGCTTGTATTTCGGGTCGAAGACAATTAATTTCTTCATGTTGTATGTTGACCGTACAAGTTCATAAATAATTTTAATCATATAAAATTTTTTGTCAATAGTTCGAGCTTCCTTAAAAAATAATCTTTCTGAAAAGGGCGTAGTTTTTTCATAGTTGAAAGAGAGTAAGCAACCGGTTAGATATAGGTAAAGGATAAACGAGAAAGTGAAAAACGCTATGAAATAGATACCCCTTTAAATACAGTTTTGAACTTACCAAATACTAGAAACACAATAAACCTTGTTGAATTAACAAGAACAATCGAATATCTTAGAGAGAAATTGGCAAAGAAATATCAGACAACAAAAACAAGAAAAGAAAAATGCCTTGCAAAAATATATTTTCAAAAGATCTCTATTTTTGAGGAAATACGATCCTTATTATCCCAGAATTTCTTTCAGATCTGCATCCGGCGTCGTTATAGGTTTGATATTGAAATTTTCCACAAGAACCTTTAATACATTCTGAGACACAAAAGCAGGTAGAGTTGGACCAAGCCGGATATTTTTAATTCCGAGTGAGAGCAATGTTAACAATATGCAAACAGCTTTTTGTTCATACCATGAAAGAATCAGTGATAGTGGCAACTCATTTACCGAACAATTGAAGGCGCCAGCAAGTGCCTTTGCAATGGTAATCGCAGAATATGCATCATTACATTGACCAGAATCAAGCAGCCGTGGTATTCCATTAATATCACCAAAGTCAAGCGTGTTAAATCTGAATTTTCCACAGGCAAGGGTGATGATTACACAGTCAGAAGGGATTTTTTGAGCAAGTTCAGTATAATAGTTTCTACCTGGTTTTGCACCGTCGCAACCACCTATGAGAAAAAATCTCCGTATCCTACCATTTTTTACTTCTTCAATGATTTTATCAGCCACCGATAGCACTGCATTATGTCCAAAACCAACTGTTATTTCCTTTCCCTGAATATCGTGCTGAAAACCACCTGCCTTTTTTGCTTCTTCTATAACCTGAGAGAAATCTTTTTCTCTATTATTCCATGTGATATGTTTTACTCCAGGCCATGCGACAAGGCCTGTTGTAAAAATTCTTTCAATATAAGATGGTCTGGGTTTTTGAATGCAGTTTGTTGTCATTAAAATCGCGCCCGGAAATAGGTCAAACTCTTTTTGTTGATTCTGCCAGGCAGTACCATAATGACCCACAAGATGCTTATATTTCTTTAATTCAGGATATCCATGGGCAGGTAGCATTTCTCCATGGGTGTATATGTTGATGCCGGTATTTTCTGTTTGTTTCAAGAGCATTTCAAGGTCAAATAGGTCATGGCCTGAAACAACAATGGCATAACCTTTTTTTGCTCCAAGAAAAACTTTTGTGGGAACCGGATGACCGAATCTTTCAGTATGAGCATTATCTAACATCTCCATACATCTAAGATTTGTTTTTCCACACTCAAGAACAAGGTTTATCAAATCTTCAGAAGAAATCGATCTATCAGCAATGGCTGAAAGACCATTGTAAAAAAAGGAGTTGACTTCATCATCCTTTTTTCCTAAGATTAATGCATGGTCTGCATAGGCAGCCATACCCTTCATTCCATAAAGGAGTATTTCTTTCAGGCTTCTTATATCATCACTTTTTCCATTAAAAATACCTGCTTTTAATGAAGTATCGTATGCTTCATTCAACAATTCATCATGCTTTATAAGGGCTGGCTCTGGAAGTTTTGAAATATCAAATTCAGGATATACTTTTATAAATTCATTTTTGATATTTTCAAGATGTGATAAGCCATCTTTTAAAATTTTTCTCAATCTTTCAGGGTCAAAGTTAACATTTGTTACAGTAGAAAATAGCGCTTCAATAATAAATTCGTTTACCTGATCAAAAACAATTCCATTTTCTCTAAGCCTATTGCCATATATTGCAATTCCCTGCAGTACATAGATGATTTTGTCCATTAATGCTGCTGCTTGTGGATTTTTTCCACATATGCCCAAGCTAGTGCAAGCTTTTCCCTTGGCCGCCTGTTCACACTGCCTGCAAAACATTCTTTCATTCATTTCTCCTCCCTGTCTTTGGTAAGAGTTTCAATTGTTATTTTATCAAGTTCCTTTATGAGAGAATTTTCTATTTTTTTAAGTTTTTTCCTCAGCAGACATTTTTTTCTATTGGGGCAGAGGTTTTTTCTGAAGATACACTGAGAAATCTGAATTTCACCTTGAAATAATCTTACCATGTCTGAAACTTTAATATCTGAAGGCTCTTTTACAAGTTTTACTCCACCATTTTTCCCTTCCTTTGATTCAATAATTTTCTCTTTTTTCAGTTTGTTCAATACTCTGTGTAAGTAAGGAAGGGGAATTTTTTCTTTTTTTGCAATCTTTGAAGCTGAAATAATAATGTTGTCTTTTGCTATTGCGCAAAGGGCTCTTATTGCATAGTCAGTATTTTTTGTTATGATTTTCATATTTGTACTATTTTAGTACAAGTTTATATTCTGTCAAATCTCCGAATTGAGCCATAATAAATCTACCCGAAAAGTTATCGTTGCGTCAAATAAAAATCTACCCGAAAATACACCTCTGGTGGAGAGATATAGACAACCGGAGGTGATGATGAGAAAGGAAA
>JAMWCC010000098.1 GCA_023818375.1 Candidatus Omnitrophota bacterium
TTGTGGCTGCTGTTTTTCCTGACCCCTGACCAACACTGTGACCAACAGCAGCGCCAGCAGCAGCACCCGTGATGGTTCCAACGGGACCTGCCTCACCCTGGATTGTAACTTCATTTACTGAAACAACTTTACCATAGTACACTGTCTGCATTTTTCTTGCCTCGCGCCTTTCATAACTTGAACCACTCATAGGCGTCTGGCAACCCGTAAAAATTATTACTAAAAGAGAAAGAGCCCCGCAGCACAAAACTATTTTCTTCATCTTGCCCCCTTGTTAAAATTATTATACTTCATTTCCATAAATTTTGACAGAATCAGATAGAAAAAGTTTAATCTCTTCCTATACCCTTGCTGAAAAACAAGAATCAAAAGATAAAAAGGCAAAAGATTGATGGAAAAGATTCAGGTTTAATGATAGACTATGTTTTAAGAAATTTTTACAAAACTAAAGAGCGAAAATGAAAAATTCTGTTTACATTGAGACATTTGATAATGGACCCGGCGGATGGCTTGGCTGGGACAAAAATGGAGCAAAAGCGTTGGAAATAAGAAAAAGCTGTGCCATATCAAGAAGTCCGTGGTGGATCGACTGCAATCACTGTTATCCTGGCGCAGGATTTCTTCATATTCTTTTTGCCCTTCACACAAGCCACAAACATATAAATCCTGAACCACTGCTCATGGTTGCAGGAAGAAACAAATTTGTTGATGGAGAATTTCCCACTGATTTCACCAATGCAAAAATAACAGTTAAAATAAAGGGAGCACTTGAACTGAAAGGGTCAAATCTTTTTTTGCTTGTTCAGGGAAAAATGAAGAATATCTGGGTCAATCAGATTTTTACTGGATACCCGATAAAAGTCACCAACGAATGGTCACAGCAAAGCTTTACACTTATTCCAGACCAGAAACTCTGGACGCAACTGGGTTCAAGATATGATAGAAAAAATTTTTATGGAGAAGGTCCTATTGAACAATTGCTTACAGATGTCAATGGAGACATAATATTTGTTCTTTTCCCGCTCGATGTAGTTCCGCTTGATAAGAATGTCGACCCGTACAAAGGCTGGGCAGAAAGGGACTATCCCGTGGACAGGACTAAACTTCCTACTGGTTATGTGATGATTGATGAGGTAAAAATTGAATTCAACCAAGGAAAGCAATGACACCAAGAAAAAGAGTGGTAGCAGCATTGAAAGGCGAAAAGGTTGATAAGATCCCGTTTACAATTTATGAATCCAAACTTCCCCAGTGCAGTATTGAAAGGCAATTACGAAATGAAGGACTGTGTATAGTAAACAGAAATTATCCTGTTTTCAAAGTAGTCTCGCCAAATGTCTCTTATGAATCTCGCTCATATACTGAAAAAGGAATAAACTATGTCAGGCATTTTATAAAAACAAAATACGGCGACCTAACATATCTTACAAAACCAGCAGGTTTCACATCATGGACTGTTGAAAAGATTTTTAAAGGACCCGAGGATTACAAAAAACTATACGCAATGATTAAAGACCAGAGATATGAACCTGATTATGAAAATTTTCTCAAAGCAGAAAAAGAGCTTGGTGAAGATGTTATTTTGAGAGCAGGGATAGGTGCTTCTCCACTTCATCAAATTATGATTGGCTGGATGGGTGTTGAAACATTTGCCATTGAATGGATTGAAAGAAGAGATGAGATTGAGAAACTTGTTGAAATACAGGTAAAAAAATTGAGAATGATTTACGAAATAGTGGCAAAATCACCTGCTTTAATTGCAAATTTTGGTGGAAATGAAACAGGCAGTGTCATGGGAAGGGAAAGATACGAAAAGTATGTGCTTCCATACCATAATGAAGCAGCTGAAGTTTTTCACAGGTATGGTAAACTTCTCGGCTGTCATCTTGATGGGAATAATAAGGTCTGGGCTGACCTTGTTGCAAAATCAGGGCTTGACTATATTGAAGCATTTTCTCCTGCTCCTGATACTGATATGACCTTCGAGGAAGCATTTGAAATGTGGAAGGACAAGGTTTTATGGATAAACTTTCCTTCTTCATTGCATCTTGCTTCGATTGAAGAAATTGAGAAAACCACGCAGGAATTTATTAATATTTCAAAAGGTTCACGACTTATTATTGGAATAACAGAAGATATCCCAGAAGACAGATGGCAGGAAAACCTTCTGGCAATATCAAGGGTGATAAACAAAAATAATTTTGGTTGAAAGCTATCTAACCCTTTTTTCTCACAGTTAAAATATTTGGTAGGGGTCTTATTTTTTTAATCCACAAAATTCTGTCTGAAGGGCTATTGACAACACTCATACATCCTTTTTCATCTATTATACCCATGATACTGCTTCCACCACCATCCATCAAGGCAACATCCCAGCAACCTAATCTCAACATAAAATCAGCAAGTTCCCAGTGGCTCATCCCTTCACTAAAACCCTTCTGTCTTCCATCAGCAACCACCAGCCATACAACATAACCCGTTTTATCGATGCCAATACCTGTCAAAGGATTAAGAGTTTCTGATTGTTTCGGAATAATCTTACCAGACTTTACTATTTGATACCACCCAGCAACTCCTTCTGACATAATCTTTTCATCAGGAAATTGTGAAATATAAAATCTTCCTGTTTTATCTGTCCAGACAGAAACACAACCATCTCCTGCAGGACTGATTATTTTCCCACCTGTTGCTGCAAGTCCTGTGATGTTTACAAACTGTCCTTCATACCAGTTTGTGTTTTTTCTACCTTTCTCATCAGGAAAACTGTCCCATGGGTTTGTATTAACAAAAGCCACTACGTTTTTATCCTTTGCAAGTTCAAAAGGATTTGTTAAAGCCGCTTCAGCAGGACCTGCTCCATCAGGGTCTTTTGCAACAACCACAACGGGCTCAACAAGATTTTTTGAAAAATCTATCTTCAAAACATGGATCCTGATAGGTCTTGGTTTTTCCAGCTGGTAAAAACTGTATTCTATTCCATACTGTGCTAAGTGAGAAAACTGTTGGGAAAAACAACATGCAACAAATAATAAAAAAACCAATAATAAAATTTTTGCTAATTTCATCCGCACTCCTTTTTTAAGTACCTAAAAGTTTTTTAAAGTTTCCAGAAAAAAAATCCCTGTAAAATCTTTCTGAAAGTTTTTCAAACAGAGCACCATGAACATAGACAGCAGGATTGTTTATGGGATAGTCAGAACCAAAAAGAAGCTTCTTCCTTCCTGCAATTTCAACTGCTTTTCTTAACATTCCATATCTGTCTATGCCAGTACCTGAACAATCAAGATATAAATTGTCAAATTTTGCCACAGTTTTTATTCTGCTTAAGAAAACTTCTCCTTCCCAGGGATGAGCCAGGACAAAATTTATTTCAGGAAATCTCTTGCATACCCTTTCTACCACATTAAGGTCTGCACAATGAAAATTGACAACCGCCTTAAATTTTGGAACAATCTTCAATATCTGAAACATATTCTTTGAAGCATAATCATCTGTAAATCCCATAAGATAACCAACCAGTTCACCAATCCATCTTACACCATGACCTATGCAACATCTTTCTATTTCCCTGCAGGATTCATCAGGAAAATTGGGATGGATTTGAATACCGGGAATATAAAAACCAGGATATCTATCTCTTATTGAAAGCGCTGCATCATTGAGTTGTTTAATTTCCTTAAAAGATGCAGGATTTCTAACAACCAAACTTCCACATGCCTTTGTAATACCTGCCCTCTTCAAATCATCGAACTGTTTTTTTACACCTCCTGATTTGTGATACCAGCGAAAATCAGTTTTTTTATCTATTGCAGGATGAATATGGCAATCAATAATT
The DNA here is from genome assembly GCA_023818375.1 of Candidatus Omnitrophota bacterium. GTDB lineage: Bacteria > Ratteibacteria > UBA8468 > B48-G9 > DTJG01 > DTJG01. Next base: position 3,836 of record JAMWCC010000098.1, read on the forward strand.
TCAAAGTTACTCATTTCAGTTCATCTTTGTGTTTTGAAATTTTTCTGAAAGCTTCCAGAACCTGCTCAAGGTATTCCTGGTCAAATTCAACATCTCGCATAGGATTGATAGCAATTCTTTCAAATAAAACTTTTTCAGCCACAGGATAATCTCCAACTTTGTATTCAGGATGATTTTTAATAAAATGATGCCAGATTACTTTTCCTGGATGGTGTTGTCTGTCATTGAGCATTGACTGGCGGACAAGTGGAATATACCCAGGTCTTCCAGCCGATGCTTCAATTCCTTCTGCCTGTAATGCTTCAATAATTCTTGTCCTTGGTATTCCTTTGAAATATTCTGGGTCAAACCTTATCAGGAAATTGAGCCAGCCAAGTTTTGTAACATAAGGTGCAACATAGGCACCTGCAAATCCTTCAATTCTTTCAAGCCCGTCATTTATATAAGTGCAGTTTTTTAACTGCAATGAGTTTCTCTCATCAAGATATTTCAGTTCAACAAGAGCCATCGCAGCTGCAAATGGATGAATCCTGTATTTAAAACCAGCATTCATAAAAGGTACTGTTTCTGTGTTTCCTTTGTATCTGTCGTATCTTGATGAAAGAGAAGAAAACCTTTCATAATGCCCAAGGATGATTGCCTGTTGGTAATATTTTTTGTTGTTTGTGTTAAGGATTCCTGCTTCTCCACCAGTCATTAGTTTACTACCCTGCAAACTGAAACAACCAATATCACCGAGAGACCCTGTCTTTTTTCCTTTATATTCACAGCCATGAGAATGAGATGCATCTTCTATGACAGCTAAATTGTGCTTTTTTGCAATTTTGTTTATTTCATCCATGTCAGCAGGATGCCCATAACAGTGCGTGACACATATTGCCTTTGTCCTTGGTGTAATTTTTCTTTCAATTTCAGCCGGATTAATGTTCAATGTCAGTGGCTCAATATCGCAAAATATTGGTATTCCACCAGCACAAATTATTGGCGTTACTCCAAGATGCCAGGTGTGAATGCTTGTAATTATTTCATCGCTGGGCTCTTCTATCACTGAAAAAAAAGCGCTGTGTAATGTCGCAGTGCCATTATTCATTGCAATACAATACTTTGTTTTTGTGTATTGTGCCCATTTTTGCTCAAGTTCTGAAACAACAGGTGAGAAGGATATTTCTCTTTTTCTGACTAAATTAGACACAGTCTGGACCTGTTCTTCTACCATAATCTGGAAGATTGTAGATTTTTTTGGATGTTTTTTTACAGCCTTTTGCCCACCATTTATCGCAAGTATACTCAAGTTTCTCCTTTTTGGGGATATTTTTTAAAATTTAGGCACAGTGATTTATTTTTCTATTTTGTTTCTTTTACACCTTCTAAATTTTGTAAGCTTAATGATGTTGCTGTTGTTTGTTCTTGTATAAACAACTTCATCAATCATCTGATTAACAAGATGTATTCCCATTCCACCAAGGGCTTCCTCTTCTTCCTCTTTTGCCATCTCCCTGCTGTTTAGTTCTAAGGGATTAAATGGAATACCAGGTACTTCTATCGTAACCACTACCTTGTCTGGTTGACCGTCCCAGCCGATTTTCATCTTACCCATAGAACTATCATATTTCCTAAACTGGATAATATGTGAACAGATTTCATCTATTGCAAGCAAAAGTTCCCATGCCTTTCTTGATGCAAGGTGGGAGTGTTTAATTTTTTCCTGGAGGAAGTCAGAAATGATTCCAAGATTCTCTAGAAGCGGTAGAACTATTATCTCATCTTTCATATTCCCTTTCTGTAAATATTGCAAAAAGTTTCTACACTATATTTAAATACACTTTCTCAGTTTTTTCAATCATCTTTTCAACGGAATATTCTTCAAATACCATCTTCTGACCGATTCTTCCCATATTCTCAGAGGTTTTTGGGTTTTCAATGAGATATCTCAGTCTTTCTTCAAGGAGCTTTTCATCCTTTGCAGGAATAAGAAAACCATTTATCCCATCTCTGACTACTTCCCTTGCACCATCAACATCAAAAGCAATAACTGGCTTTCCAGCAGCAAGAATCTGTACTACTGCCCTTGGCAAACCTTCTCTTAAGCTGGTGTGAACTCCGATATCAACAGCAGAAGCAAAAAATGGAATTTTTTCAGGGTCAACAAGCCCTGTAAAATGGACTCTTTTTTCCAGATTATTGTTTTTAACAAACATCTCGAAGTTTTCCCTCAATATTCCGTCTCCAACAAGCAAAAGATGCGCGTTTGGATAATCTTTGGCAATTTTTGCAAAGACCCTTAAAAGATATTCCTGCCCCTTTAATGGAAAAAGCCTTCCTATCATTCCAATGAGGATTTCTTTTTCTGAGACCCCTAATCCTTTTCTTGTAATCTTCCTTGTTTCTATTGCTTTTTGATATTGCTCAACATTAAAACCACTTCTTATGATGCAGCTTTTTTCTTTTTTCCCTATGCCATGTTTTAAGTATCTTTCAAGGATGATTTCACTGACAGAGATAAAGTAATCTGTAAAAAATCCAGCAATCTTTTCAACCAAAACATAAATAAATTTGGTAATTGTTGGTTGATAGGGATAAAAGCTCGGGCCATGAAGGGTATGCACAACCTTTGATTTTCTTGAAAAAACTTTTGCAGCAATTCTTCCAAGGAAACCCGCCTTTGCACTGTGGGTGTGAATAACATCAAACCTATTTTGCCTAAAAATCAATCCTAGTTTAAAAAAAGCAATAGTATCGTGCCAAGGACTGATGTTTCTAATAAGCTCGGGTATTACAATAAATTTAATCCCTGCTTTCTTTACATTTTGTTCAAGAGTGCCTTCTGGACCTTTTGAAGGGCCTGATATCAAAATGACTTCATGCCCAAGATTTTTCAATCCAATTACAGTAGCAAGTGTATTTTCCTGGGCACCACCAACAATCATTCTTGTAATAACATGAGCAATTTTCATCACAAAATATTTTAGATGAAAAACAAGAATTATCCAAGGTATTTTTGCCTGGTTGACAAAAAACCCTTGAGGGGTTAAATATAAAAGGGAGATTTGTGTGATTGGTGGTATTCAGAAAATTCTGAAAAGCTTGGAAGGTGCGATAATTTTTATCCCAGGAGTTGTTATATTTTTTTCTCTTTTTCGAACCATTGAATTTAGAAAAAGCCAGCCACTGAAAAAAAATTATCAATGGGTACTTTTTGTTTCATCAATTTTTCTTGTACCTTTTTTATTTCTACCAGAGGTGGATTTTGTAAACAATATACTTTTGCTTTTATTGTTTTCGCTACCAGTTTCTCTTGCCATTTATTCACTCAAAAAGAAATGGTTCTTAAGCAGTATCAGTCTTTTACTTTCAACTGGTTCTCAATATGCCTTTACTTTATATACATCACTGCACTGGCAATTTTTATTTGATGAAAAAGGGATTGTAAAGAAAGTGTGGTACGGGAAGTTTTTGTCATGGGAACTTATTGAATTTATGAAACAGGTTTCTAATTATCTGGCAGTCGGAGCAATCTTGTTTGGAATCTGGTCTTTAATAAAGGCAGATTCACTTATCACCAGGCTTCTTGCAGGAGCAACAATTTTTTATGCAATTCTATCATGCCACAACATTTTTATCGTCGTTTGAAAGGAGACCGTATTGAAGGTTAAAGAAAGATTAGTGAATATACTGATACTTACTGCTATTATAATTTTCCTTGCCTTTTTAGAAAGTTTTATCATAAGAAGGATTTCAACAGAAATTGCTCTGGCAATAGAAGGTACTTTTTTCATCTTTATTTTTTTGTTTTCTATTGCATGTCTTATTTTTATTTACAAGCAACAAAAAATTGACAAAATCGGATCAATCCTTGCAGGTTCGTATGCGCTGCATGTTTTGTAGACAGTTTGTCATGTCGCGATATTTCTTAACATGGGGCAGGCAGAATTTGCGTATCTTCAGCCAATGTGGCTACTTGGACCATTGCAGAATTTTGTTTGGCCAATAAGAAGGTTTATTCTTCTGCCATTTTGGAAAATTTTTGAAAATGGTTCTGGCTCATCTTTTTATCTAATTGTTTTTCCTTTTCTGTCTTTTATTGTTCCACTTTTATTGATTGGCTGCACAGCTTACTATTTGTTCGGTAAAAGCTTGTCCCTTACAATTAAAAATTTCAAAACCGCAAGAGCTTTGAGTATTGCGAATTTAATTACCCTTATTATGTTCATTCTGACAATGATTATAGCAGGACAATGGAAGGGTATTGCACAAAAAAATCAGTTTCTTTATGCAAGTCAGCTTGCACATGCAGATTTTGAAAAAGGCAGATTGCGACTTTTTGAACTTTGTGATTGTGAAACAAGTTATTTTACTGGAAAAACTTTTGGGAAATTGGAGATATGGACAAAACCCAATACAAGAGCAATCGGTATTCCCTATAGGATTGATGATAGAATCTTTGTTGAGTTATACAACGACACTATGAAAAGACTTGCTGGGTTAGAAACCGGAACCTGTCCTTCCTGTAGAAAATGAAACTGGATGTGGATTTTGTAAAGGTCTTTATGTCAGAGCTGGCTTCAGAGATAAAAATACTGGATTTTGTCATTGCCCTGGTTTTTTGTTTTCTGTGTTTTATTATTCTTTATTTGGTTGAAGGTTTCCTTATAGAACTTCTTCCAGACTATGGTTTCTCAATCTTGATTTTTTTTATAATTGCCGGGGCATTTTCAATTCTTTTGCTCCGTAAATTCACTATCGGAAAAAATCCTGCCTGGGTTATAGCTTCTTTCTTTTTGGGGGCAATGGCTCCTTTGGTTCGATTTTTCATAAATATCAAACTCACTCGCAAAATAATCTTTTTGGTTTTTCTTTCAGGAATTATTCTTTGGTTTTTTGAGTCAGCTTTAATAATGCGTATGAGTATAGGAGTAAAAGAATGTGAAAAAGGTGTCATCTGTCTTACAGAGCTTAAAAACCTTGGTCTTGCAATAAAAATCTATCAGAGCGATTACAAAGATTTTTATCCGCAATCACTTTTTAATCTTTATCAGAATAAGAATGCCGTAAAATTCTTGGAATTTACTTTTGACAAAGCAAACAAAAAATACTTTTATGTTACACCAGAAAAAAATTCTGTTCCTAGCAAACAGGTAATTGCTTATCTTAGAAAGCCTATGTGGCATTTTCATTCCTTAAATAAAGGAAGTTTCTATACATATGCTCTTTTTGCCGATGGGAATGTGAAAAGTATTGAGGTTCCTGCCACAAGATACAGCGGGAATCTACGCAGAATATTTTTCTGGTATTTTTTTGATTCACCTTTTAAAGGACCTCAAGAATTAACATACGATGAGGTAAACAGATACCTGAATAATTGACCATTTTCATTGCTGGATTTAAAATTTAAAAGGCTGTAACAGGGAGGGAAAATGGCTGATTGTTTTTTTCACACAGGAAGACCTGCTGTGGCAAGGTGCAAACAGTGTGGAAGACCCTTGTGTTCATCCTGCAGAAAGATAACAGACCTTGGTATCTTTTGCAGTGATGAATGTGCTCAAACAGCAAAGATTCATGCTGAAAGAATGCAAAAGATTGAGGAACAAAAGGCATCCTATCGGGGTTCAAAGTGGTCAGGTATCGCAAAAGTTATTAAAATAATTGTTTTTCTTGCAATACTTTTTGCGATATATAAGTTTGTAATTGCGAGATTTATCAGGTAAAAAGAGTTTGCCTGAAAAATTTTATGGTCTCTTGTATCACTATCTTTTCTGTTTCTTCCATTACGAAAGTATGCCCGCCTTTTTCAAGAATTACCAATTTTCTTTCTTTTGCAAGGCAATGAAAAGCATTGTAGTATGCAAGAGCATGAGAAACATTTATGACAGTATCATCCTTTGAATGAATGACAAGCACATTACCTCTAATATTTTTTGCCAGTGTAATAGGGTCTATTTTATGAAGTGATTCAATAAACTTCTGCCCAATTCTTAAGCCAGAACCTGTTAAATATACATTCCCTTTTTCAGCCAGGATTTTTTTCATTCTCCTTGTCAAAATCTTTTTTTCAATCTCCTGCGGGAAAGCCACAGAGGACCAGAGACACAAAGATTTTAATTGTTGTTTAGAAGAAACTGCGGTTGCAGGTATAGCACCCATGGAAAGTCCAAGAATTCCAATTCTGCTCCTGTCAATAAACGGCTGTTTAACAAGGTATTTCAATGCATTTTCTGCATCCTGAATTTCTGTCTGCAGTGTCATATGTTCAAAATCGCCAGAACTATCGCCAGAGCCCATAAAATCAAACCTGAAACAAACCATTCCATTTTTTGCAAGGCATCTTGCAAGTCGCGTAAATATGAAATGGCTTTCTGCTTTATTTCCTGAAAATCCATGGCATAAAATAACACCAGGAAATTTTTTATTTGGTTTTCCTTGCAAAGGAAGATGCAGGATCCCAACCAGTGTATAATTATTGCTTCTGAACACTACAGGTTTTTCCATTTTTGCCCCCACCCTATTGACTGATTTGGTTTTATAATGTAATTATAATGCGTGTTGTGGTATAAAACCAATATTCAGCACAGGAGAAAGAATGATTAGAAAATGGCAGGCAGAGGCATGCGATCTTCTTCATGACCCTGTAAGCGGTGCTTTAATAACAAGATTGACCTGCAGTGTTATGCACAATATCAATATCTACTGTGAACAGCCGTATACTTCGCCTGATGGAAAAAGAATTGCCTATACACGCTCGTTTGGACCAGATCCCAGAGTTCCGCCATATCAACTATGTGTTGCTGATATCGAAAAATTGAGGGTCATGCTTGTTGAACCAGAAGTAAAAAGTGTTCTTGTTGGAACATCTGCCTGGTCAGGGAAAATCTATTATTTGACATCAGAGAAAGAACTGGCAATGTTTGATATTTCATCCCTTGAAAAAGAAATTATTTTGACATCCTGGGAACTTGGTGAAGATGTTTGTTTTGACACTGTTTCACCCGACCACAGGTATCTTGTTTGCACAAGAAGAACCGAAAATGGAAGTGAAATAATAAGAATTGATTTGGAGGAAAGAACATGGAAGGTAATATTCAGACACCAGGAAATTTTAAGTCATGTTCAATTCAATCCAGTACATGGTAAAGACATCCTTGTTCAACATAACAGGCATCAAAAAATCAAATCTGATGGTACAAGAGTTGGTTCAAAAGA
>JAMWCC010000080.1:0-7536 GCA_023818375.1 Candidatus Omnitrophota bacterium
ATATTGACCCACCATTTAACAAAGAACAAGATGCAGATTATCTTTACAATGTAAAGTATAAAGATTCTACCTGGGCAAGTATACTTGAAAATAGAATAAGGCTTGCAAGGGATTTATTGAACGATAAGGGAAGTATTTTTGTAAGATGTGATTACAATGGAAACTGGATAGTAAGGCCTTTGATGGATGGGATTTTTGGGAAAGAGAATTTTAGGAATGAGATAATTATAGCAAAATCAAAAGAATTCTTCAAAACTATGACACATATTAAAAAATTCTCTGAAGAGACTGAAAGTTTATTTTTATTTTCAAAAACGGATAGTATGAAATACAATTTAATATATAGGAAAAAGGAGAAACCATCAAAATATGAACCGTTCTTACCAGTAGAGGATAAAAATTATCAGGATTACAGGGAAATTAATGGTCAGATTTATTATTCACCTAAAGGGAGAAAATGGGGTATTAAACAAGAAGATATTCAAAAATTTCTGGAAACTAAAAGATTAGTTTTTGAAGATGGTCAATGGTATATAATAACATATGAAGAACCATTGAAGGATCATTGGTTAGATTATCAAGGGTATTCAAGGAATTGGAGTTTCCAAACCGAAAATTCTGAAATCCTTCTCAAGCGTGTAATAGATTCTACTTCCAACGAAGGCGATTTAGTTATGGACTTCTTTTTGGGAAGTGGCACAACAACAGCAGTAGCCCATAAACTTGGTAGAAAATGGATTGGGGTTGAGATGGGAGAGCATTTCTGGAGTGTAGTTTTACCAAGAATGAAACAGGTTTTGTATTATGATAAATCAGGAATTTCAAAGGAAAAGGATGTTAAAGAAAAATACAATGAAAAAACATCAGGTGGATTTTTCAAATACCAAATTCTTGAACAATACGAAGACACACTTGACAACATTGAATTAAAAGAAAACCAGCAAGCACAAGAACTTTTCAAAGATGAATATCTTTTAAAATATTTTCTTGATTTTGAAACAAGGGAAAGTCCGTATCTTTTGAATATTGAACATCTTAAAAATCCTTTCTCATATAAACTCAAAGTTAATCTTCAAGAGGTAGGAGAACCACAAGAAATAGTTATAGATATACCAGAAACATTTAACTATCTTTTAGGTATTAAAGTTAGAAAAATTAAGGTGGGAAACAACGGCAGGAAATACCTTTTTATTCTTGGGGAAAAAGAAATCAGAGACATTGCCATTGTCTGGAGAGAATATAGTGATAATTGGGAAGAGGAAGATTTCAAAAAAGATAAGGAATTTATCATAAAAGAACTTGAAAACTGGAAACCACATATTATTTATGTAAATGGACAAAGCGTGTTAACTCCGAAAAACTGGGAAGTGAGATACATTGAACCAGAGTTTAAAAGATTAATGGCAGGATAAAAAATGGAGAAAAAATTAAAGGTTTCATCTAAGGAAGATATTATAAACCTCTTAAATCAGCACAGAGAAGAGATAAAGAAATACAAGGTTAAAAGGATAGGACTATTTGGCTCCTTTATTAGAGGAGAACAAACTGCGAAAAGTGATATAGATTTTTTTGTAGAATTTGAAGAACCAATTTTTGATGATTTTATTGGTTTGTCTAATTTTCTAGAGGGACTGTTTAAAAGAAGAGTAGAAATCTTGACCCCTGCTGGTCTTGAAAGTATCAGGATAGAGCATATTAAAGAAGAAATCAAAAGGAGTATTTATTATGTCTAAGAGAATGGATAAAGAATTTCTACTTGATATCCAAGAGGCAATAAGAAGGATTGAGCTATATACCAGTGGATTAAAATACGAAGATTTTCTACAAAGAATAGAAACCCAAGATGCAGTGTTGCGAAATTTAGAAATTATTGGAGAGGCAGTTAAAAATATCTCACCAAATTTGAAGAAAAAATATCAGGATATTCAATGGAAAGATATTGCAGGGATGCGAGATAAGATTATCCATTTTTACTTTGGAGTAAACCTGGATATTGTCTGGAAGATAATAGAGGATAAATTACCTCAATTAAAAAAACAGGTGAAAGAGATTTTGAAAGGTATGAAATGAATATAGAAAAATATCTTATACTCAATAAATACCTTCTTTCACTTTTTGGGGTTAATGAATCAAAAGAACTCTTTAGTAAACTTAAAGATGTGAAGGAAGGCTTTGACGATGATGGAAAAAGTTATTTTATGAATACTATCCGAGGATTTGAAAACCTTAAAATTTCAGAAGATAACTTGCTCAGGTACGATCAAAATATCCGTGCTCATGTAAAAAAAATAAGCTACAAGCGTGGAAATATAAATCTCAAATATTTTCAGTATCTTGCTGTTCTTTTTACTGAAATTGTTTTAGATAACCTTAAAAATAGAAGGATTGAGTTTTTGTTTGAACTTAACAAGTTCCTTGAAAATTACAAACAGGAACAAGAGATAACACTTATTGATTCATTTACGGAAGATGATTTAAAGAAACTTGCCTTCTGGATGGCAACAGGCTCTGGGAAAACCTTAATAATGCATATTAATTACTACCAATTCTTCAATTACAAATTATTTTCTCCTGACAATATCATTCTTATTACACCAAACGAAGGACTTTCAAAACAGCACTTTGAAGAGTTACAGAAGAGTGGAATTCCATCCCGTCTTTATGCTGGTTGTCTAAACGGAGGTTTTAGAAATGATAACGAGGTTTTAGTTATAGAAATGACAAAATTTGTGGAAGAAAAAAAAGGTGGAGGGGTGACTCTTCCTGTAGATGTTTTTGAAGGAAGAAACCTTGTATTTGTTGATGAGGGGCATAAGGGTAGAAGGTCAGAAGAACAAAAATGGGCAAAATTAAGAAATAAGCTTGCAGAGAATGGCTTTGTTTTTGAATATAGCGCCACTTTTGGACAGATTTTAAGCGAAAATCAACCTGAGACACTTAAAGAGTATGCCAAATCAATCATTTTTGATTACTCCTATAGGTATTTTTATTTAGATGGATATGGAAAAGACTTTTCTGTTCTGAATGTAAAACAGGCAAACATTTCAGAACAAGAGTTTCAAGAGGGAATGTTTATTGCAAATCTTCTTTCTTTTTATGAACAGTTGTTGACTTATGAGGAGAACAAAAGGGAGGCATTGGAACATAACCTTGAAAAGCCACTTTGGATTTTTGTCGGCACCACAGTTACTGGTAAGCAGGAGGAATCTGATGTTATTCAAATTGTGGAGTTCATAAAAAGAGTAATTCAGGATGAGAATTTGGTTAAGGAAGGGGCAGAAAAGATTATTAATGGCAAAACAAATTTAAAAGATGAAAATGGGAAAGATATTTTTGAGAATAGATTCAATTATCTTAAGAAAAATGGTGTTGATTTTAACGACCTTTATAAAAAAGTTTTTGGCGGGAAGGGAAATATTGGATTATATGAGTTAAAAAATGCTGAAGGAGAAATAGGGTTAAAGATTGGTGGAAATGAATATTTTGGGGTCATAAATATTGGAAATGCTTCTGGATTTAAAAAGCAGTTGGAGAAAAAGGGAATTTCAATTGGACAGGATGTGATTTCTGGCTCACTTTTTGATGATATTAAGAAAGAAGGCTCAAAAATAAATATTCTTATTGGTTCTAAAAAGTTTATTGAAGGCTGGGATACCTGGCGTGTCTCTTCAATGGGACTCTTAAATATAGGTAAAGGACAGGGACCCCAGATTATACAGTTATTTGGAAGAGGGATAAGACTCAAGGGTAAGGGAATGTCTTTAAAAAGAAGTGGCGAGAATTCTTATATAAAGATTTTAGAAACACTTAATGTTTATGGAATTAAGGCTGATTATCTAAATAAATTTTTGGATGCAATAAGACGCGAGGAAGTAGAGTTTGAAACTATTAAAATACCTGTGATACTTAAACACCAACATAAATGGAAAACGCTTTATACTCTTTACAAATCTGAGAAGAAATTTGAGGAAGAGAAAACTTTAAGGTTAAAGATTGATAAGTATATTTATTATACAGTTGACCTTCTACCAAAAGTATCAATTTATCAAGCAGAAGAGAAAAGAGAGAAGATAAAAACGGTAGAGATAAAACCAGAGGTTGAAAATATTAGATTTTCAGAGAATATCGTAGATTTACTTGATTGGCAAAGAGTCTGGCTGGAGTTGATTGATTTTAAAATTCAAAAGCAATTTTGGAATTTGGTTTTTGATAGAGAAATTCTTAAAAAGATTCTTTTATCTGATAGATACATTCTTCTATCATTTCCTGAAATTTTTGACGTTAAAGATGAGGAAGACATAAAACGGTTAGAAGATATTGCACTTTTGGTTATTAAGAAATACTTTGACTTATTTTATAGAAAAAATGCAAAACAATTTGAGACAGAAAACTTATGTTATGGTGAGGTTAAACAACTTCCATTACCCCTTATATCTGAGAAGGAGCAGGGTTACATTGTGCAGATAGATAAGAGGAATAAACAAGTGGTTGAGGAAATAAGGAACCTAACAAAAGACTTACAGAAACTGCTCAATGAAGATACTGGGACATTGTCACGGATTTATTTCGATGGTTCCCTCTATGTGCCGATATTACTTCAAAGTAATAAAATGGACAAAATCTTGCCAGCAGGTCTTGTGGAAAGCGAACAGAAGTTCGTGATGGGGTTGAAAGAGTATTTGAAAATACATAAGAATAAACTTGGATTTGATGAGATATATCTTTTAAGAAATTATCCCTTTTCTGGTGTTGGTTTTCAGCTTCAGTGGTCAGGTTTTTACCCTGATTTCATTATGTGGATAAAAAAAGGTGGAAAACAAACAATCGTTTTTATAGATCCAAAAGGTTTAGAGCATAAAAAAGGGTTAGATGATGAAAAGATAGTTTTTGCGGGCTTTAAACCTTATAGTTCAGGAGTAGTTACCATTAAAGATATAGAACAAAGACTCAACAAAAAAAATGTATTCTTAGAATCCTTTATTATTTCAAAAACTCCATATCAAGAATTAATAAAAAGTATACCCAACCCTCCTTCAAAAGACGATTATATAAACCGACATGTCTTATTCTTGGATGAAAAAGATTGGCCAGCCAGATTTTTTAGTTTATCCTTAATCGCCATGAATTCACAAAAAAAGGTTTGAGTTTGAAAATAGATCTGATCTTAACAAAATGTAATCCAAACTTTTAATTAGAGCATCCTGTTTTCACAAAGTTCAGAATTTATGCTAAAATTATGTTTTAAATAAATTCTTTCTGAAAAACCCAAGGGCAAACTGTTAAATGAAGGAAAAGGAAACAAAATCAACCAGTAAATTCTGGCATTCACTCCAGGTTATTAGAATATTTTCAGAACTGGATACATCAAAGGAAGGGTTAAGCCAGGCAGAGGTACAACGAAGATTAGCAGTTTTTGGAAAAAATAAACTTCCTGAAGGTAAAAAGGTTTCCATTTTTCAGCTGATACTTCGACAACTGATAAATCCCTTTATTTATATTCTTGTTATTGCTGCGATTGTTTCCATTGCGATTGGCGATTCAAAGGATGCGATATTTATTTTTCTTGTAATTCTTATAAATACAGCCGTCGGAACATTTCAGGAATATAATGCTGAAAAAAATATAAGCAGTTTGAAGAAGTTGATATTAGTGAAATCGCGGGTAAGAAGGGATGGAAAAGAGTTAGAAATTATGGCAGAAGACCTTGTACCCGGCGATATTGTTTTACTTGAGTCAGGAATGAAGGTACCTGCAGACATAAGATTGTTTGAAGCATCCGGTCTGGAAATAGATGAAAGTTTATTGACTGGTGAATCAGTGCCGGTTAAAAAAAATACCGACGTTCTACCTGAAAATACAATAGTTGCTGAAAGGTCTAATATGGTCTTTGCAGGATCAACTGTGATGAAAGGAAGAGCCGCTGGTGTCGTTGTTGAAACAGGAATTAACACACAGATTGGTGAAATATCTAAAGATGTCAGTGAATCCATCTCAGCAAAACCACCATTAATCCTGAGAATGGAAAAATTCACTAAGCAGGTGGCTATTGTCATTCTGGGTCTATGTATCTTACTTGGTATAATTTTGAAAATACAGGGTATGGATGTGGTTTCAATTTTCTTTTTTGCTGTTGCTCTTTCAGTTTCTGCTATTCCTGAAGGATTACCTGTTGCCCTAACAGTGGTTCTTTCTATCGCAGCAAATAGAATGGTTAAAAGAAACGTACTTGTAAGGAAACTCGCTTCGGTTGAAAGTCTGGGAAGTTGTACAGTTATTGCTAGCGACAAAACAGGAACTTTGACAATCAATGAACAAACCGCAAAGGTCATAAAACTACCTGATGGAAGTGAGTACTTAATTGAAGGTCAGGGTTATAATGGTGAGGGCGCAGTTTATGATTCGTATGAGAAAAAAATATTATATGTTCAGAAACAGGAACTGAAAGAAATTGTTACTATTTCAGTTCTTTCCAATGAGGGTACTCTAACAAAAAAGGACGGTAAATGGACATATCACGGTGATAACATGGATGTGGCACTGTTGGGTATGTGCTATAAACTTGGTGCAAATCCCGAAAAATTGATGGGTGAGAAAAAATTAGCTGGAAAAATACCTTACGAATCTGAGCGTAAATTTTCCGCCGCATTTTATGAAAATAATGGTTCAATTTTTGTTGGAGTAAAAGGTGCTACTGAAACCATCCTGGATTTTTGTTCTTTTATGCTTTTTGGTGGTAAACATGAACCAATAGATAAAAATAAAATTTTGAAAGACATGGAATACTTAGCAAGACAGGGATACAGGGTTCTTGCTTTTGCTGGCGGAGAGATTAAAAATTTTCAGCCCGGGGAGATACCTGAAAAATATACAATTTCTAACCTTACTTTTTTTGGACTTGTTGGGTTTATTGATCCGCTGAGACCTGAGGCGAAACTGTCAGTTGACGAATGCCGAAAGGCAGGAATAAAGGTTATTATGATAACAGGTGATCACCCGGAAACTGCGGCTACGATTGGCCGGGAACTGGGTATAATAGATAACAATAATCCTAATCCTGTTGTTACAGGATGGATGCTCGAAAAAGCGGGTTCATACAGAAGCCCTGAATTTGAAAACCTGGTACTTTCAAGCAGTGTTTTTGCCAGAGTTACCCCGACACAAAAATTGGGCATTGTTGATGTCCTTATAAGAAATGGGGAATTTGTTGCTGTAACCGGTGATGGGGTAAACGATGCGCCGGCGCTGAAACGTGCAAATATTGGCGTTGCAATGGGTTCTGGTACAGATGTTGCAAAGGAAGTTGCTTCTATGATTGTGGTTGATGACAATTTTTCATCTATTGTTGCAGGCGTTGAAGAAGGTCGTTATGCGTATGATAATGTTAGAAAAGTAATTTATTTGCTTATTTCGACAGGCGCGGCAGAAATTTTTCTGTTTTTAATTTCTGTTATCGCTCGTTTGCCACTTCCACTTTTACCTGTACAATTGTTATGGCTGAATCTGGTTACCAATGGCATCCAACACATAGGGTTGGCT
>JAMWCC010000080.1:7546-11028 GCA_023818375.1 Candidatus Omnitrophota bacterium
GAAGAAACCACCTAGAAAACCTACTGAAAAAATATTCAATCCACTCATGATCAATGAAACTATCATTTCTGGCGCAACCATGGGGCTAATATCTTTTGGTTTCTGGCTATATCTGGATGGTGTTATGAATATCAGCGAATTACATAAACGTAATTTACTTTTATTATTGATGGTATTTTTCGAAAACCTTCATGTCTTTAACTGTCGTTCAGAAACCACATCAATTTTTAAAATACCACTGAAAAAAAATATTTTTCTTGTTTTTGGTGTGATTATTGCGCAGGGTGTGCATATTCTTAGTATGTATATCCCTCTTATGCAAAAAGTTTTGAAGATTGAACCCATTACTTTGACCGAGTGGTTACATACCATCTTATTGGCTATACCAATAATACTGGTAATGGAATTATTCAAATTAATAAATATCAAAATGTCGGCAAGAAAATTGTGAATATTTCCATTTACGGTGTTGTCTACTAAAAAAATCAGATTCCGTGTTTAAAGAGCAAAGAATGATATAATTTCAAAGAGGTGTCGAATGACATATAAAGATAAATTGATTGCCCTGGTTGGGGTTTCTGCTAACAAAAGTAAAATGGGATATAAGATGTTTGAAGACCTTTTGCAAAACGGTTTCAATGTAAAAGGAGTAAATCCAAAAAATGGAGTGATTCTCGGGCAGCGAATCTATAGAAATCTTTCAGAACTTGAGGATAAACCTGATATCGCTGTGGTCGTTGTAAAACCAGAGATTACAGAAAAAATAATTGATGATGTAAATAATGCCGGAATAAAGAAAATCTGGATGCAACCTGGTTCTGAATCAGAAAATGCTATCAAAAAGGCACTTAATTATGGCATGGAAGTAATCCATGGTAAATGTTTTATGAGTGAAAACGGGATATGGTAAATGAAGGATTTTTCTATTCTTATCGGCGGGAAGGCAGGGGATGGAATTGATAAAGCCAGTGCTATTATTGGGCAGATTTTATCTCATATTGGCTATTACATTTACATACACCGTGATTACCCTTCTTTAATAAGAGGAGGTCACACCTTTTCAATAATCAGGGCATCTGAAAAAAAGATTTCTGCACATAAAGAAGAAATAGATATACTTTTAGCGCTTAATTTAGAAACCATCAACTTACATCACAAACTACTAAAAGAAAAATGTTTTTACATTTATGATTCATCTCAGGTCAAAATTGAAGGGCAAGTATGTGGAACAGGTATAGATATAAGCTTAATTTTAAAACAAGAAAATGCCCCAGAATTTACAAGAAATGTATGTTTAATTGGTGCATTTTGTAAAGCAGCAGGAATCGACTGGCCAACAACAGAAAAAATTTTGAAAAGGACCATTCCAAAGCAAATTGAAATAAATCTAAAGGTTGCAAAAAAAGGATACGAATCTGCAAGTTCACTGTTAAGTATAGAAAAAATACGAAACAACCCCCTACCTGTTTTAACCGGAAACGAAGCTATTGGACTTGGGCTTATTGCCGGTGGTCTTGATGCATATGCTGGTTATCCTATGACACCTTCATCTGGACTTTTGCATTTTCTTGCAGGTGTTGCACCACAATTTAACCTGCAAGTAATACATGCTGAAAATGAAATATCAGTGATACTGATGGCACTTGGTTTTGCTTATACTGGAAAAAAGGCAGCAGTTGGAACTTCTGGAGGAGGTTTTTGTTTGATGAATGAGGGATTGAGTTTAGCTGGTATGGCTGAATTACCCATTGTGATTGTTCTTGGGCAACGTACAGGACCAAGTACGGGTTTACCAACATATACAGGACAGACTGAATTATTTTATGCAATTCATTCAGGCCACGGTGAATTTACTCGTTTTGTTGTGGCACCAGGAGACAGTGAACAGGCATATTACTGGTCTGCAATTTCTATGGGAATAGCATGGAAGTATCAAATACCATCCATTATCCTTTCCGATAAAACACTGGCAGAAAGTCTTTTTAGTTTTAATATAGAGAAGGTGGAAAATTTAAACCTCCCGGAAATAATTACCTGGAGTCAAAAAAGCGAATACAAAAGATACAGTTACACCGAGAATGGAGTCTCACCACTTTTGTTTGTTCCCCAAAAAAATGTAGTTATAAAGGTCAACAGTTATGAACACGATGAATTTGGTATTACAACAGAAGATCCTGAAATTACCAAGAAGATGCAGGAAAAGAGGACAAAAAAAGAAAAACATCTCTTGCAAGAAATTGAAGAAAAATATCAATGTGTCAATAGCTATGGTAATCAAGAATCTGATGTTGCTTTATTATGCTGGGGTTCAAATATGCCTGTCTGTGTTGAACTATCCGAAAGGTTAAACCTGAAAACCGTTCAACCAGTTGTTTTACATCCGTTTCCATCTACTCAGTTTAGCAAGGCAATATCCGGAGTTAAGAAGCTGGTTGTGGTCGAGTGTAATGCGACAGGTCAACTTGCAAAACTTGTACAAAATTATGGTTTTCCTGTCCACCACAAGATACTAAAGTATGACGGGAGACCTCTATCTGTCAATGAACTTGAAGAAAAAATTCAAAGGATCCTGACATGAGCCAGATAAATCTTAATACACACGCAAAAAACACCTGGTGTATAGGTTGTGGTAATTTTGCTATTCTAAACGCTATTAGACTTGTAATAACTGAATTAATTAACGAAGGTACGCCTGCTGAAAATTTTGTGCTTGTTTCAGGGATTGGATGCCACGCAAAAATTGTTGACTATATAAACATAAACAGCTTTTACTCACTCCATGGAAGGGTTGTTCCTGTTGCTACAGCGATAAAAATTGCCAATCCTTCATTAAAGGTTATTGGATTTTCTGGAGATGGTGATTCCTATGGTGAAGGATTAGAACACCTGCTTTTTGCTGCTAAAAGAAACATTGACATTACAATGATTATTCATAACAATCGTGTTTACGGACTTACAACGGGTCAATTTACCCCGACATCTCCAACAGGTTTTAAAGGTCGCTCGACGCCATATGGAAATGTAGAAAAACCATTTAATCCAATTGAACTAATGCTTGCCAGCAATGCAAGTTTTGTAGCCAGGGGTTTTTCTCACGGAATAGATTTGTTGAAAAAGATATTTAAACAGGCAATTTTGCACAAAGGTTTTTCGATTGTTGCTGTTTTACAGGTATGTGTCACATTTTACAATATGTACAAGTATTATGATGAACGGGTTTATGTGATGGAAAATCATAATGAAAATGATTTTGAACAAGCAATGAAAAAAGCTAGAGAATGGGATTATAATTCTGATACAAAAATACCCCTTGGGATCTTTTATAGAAAAGCACAAACGGAATCTACTTTTGATGAAATTGTGAATCAAGCCAAGGTTGTAGATTATGTTGATAGAAAGAAAAAAATAGATGAACTACTGAAGGAAATTACAATTTAAAAAGGGGGAGCAAAATGGAATCGGTAAAATTCAAAGGAAATCCC
>JAMWCC010000051.1 GCA_023818375.1 Candidatus Omnitrophota bacterium
GGCAGATTTTCTGTAACGATAATTCCATTAACTCTTGTATCCTTTACATTAACATTCAATCTGACATATGCTCCTTCTGCTGTATTCTGGATTGTTCTCACAATATCAACGCCTGCGACCTGAGGTTGCGGCTGCGGTGGCTGGGGTGTTGTTTCACCAGATGAGTCAGGTTTTTCTGGTTCAACAGGAGATTGAGTTGCAGACGATTGAGGACTTGTTGAAATTCTTGTCTGGGACGATCCTTGAGTAGAAGCCATGGGTCCTCTAATGATTGAAGATGGTTTTTCAGTTCCTGGCAAACCAGTAGAATGCGATAGCTGTGGGGTTGTTGGTACAGAAACAGGTGCTGATGGGGCTGAAGGTGTAAACCCTTGTGAAGTAAGGGATGATATTAAAACACTGGATGTGTCTGTTGATGATTTTTCACGCCAGGCATCATAATTTGTATTATAAACAGAAATCATTTCATTAACCCACAAAGGAATCTTTCGCGATTTTTCAGCCATTACAGGATAAAGCTGCTGCGGTGGTTGCTTTTTTGTTTGAATTTCTTTCATAGTAACTATCGGCTGTGTTTCTGTCGAAGATTGTTGTGGTTTTTGAACCTGTGGCTGTTTTTTCCCGCAGCCTGCTACCAGAATCATACAAAGTGATATTAAAATGATTTTCCTCATTTCTTATTCCAGAATATATACAAGTTCAACAGGTCTATTGTTACGTACCAATTTAACTATTGCAAGCTTCTTGCCTGTTTTGAGAATCTCACTATAGGCACCAAATGCATCCTTTGGTGTCTTCAAAATTATATCATTTATCTGAATGACCCTGTCATTCTTCATAAAACCCGCTACTTCAAATATGCTTCCTGGCTCAATTTCTTGAACACTGAAACCAATTCCATTACCAGAAGCAAATGCTATCGTAAAAAGAAATTCTGGTTGTTTTCTAAGCCATTCAAATGCGTTTTTCATATTAATTTTAAAATAAAACCTCTGTGGAAGCACCTGGTTATATCTTATGCCTGAAGTAGTTAAAATGAATCTATCACCAAGAGGGGACTGAAAAACAACTCCATTATCATTTATTGCTAAAACTCTGTTCCCGTTTATTGTATCGTTTATTTTCAAAAAAATTATCTTCTTTGAACTTTGTTCTAAAAGGACTGCTGTATTTTTCTCCTGTCCATCAGAATAGAAAAATACACCCATCAAGGTGTAAAGCGTATCAATGGGTTGTGGTGTCTGTAAAGGTGAAACAAATACTGGTAGTGAAAGTGATTGATCCTGCTTTTTTGTTTGAAGAGGACTGAAAAAAATCTGCTTTTGAAGTATGGGTGCTAAATTTTCGGATAAGGTTTTTTCAGTTGAAAACAGTAGAGCACTAAAATTTGATATGAACAAAAATTTTACACAAAGACATCTAAACACAAGTCCGATAAGCCTTCGCATATTATAAACTGGATCCAGCAAAGTTTTAATTCAAAATGTCCCTGGTTCCCAGTACATCTCATAAGACGCACCAGGATTTGCTGGATTATAGTTATAACCACCCATGTAAGTAGAGTTCAACCAAATAGGAATAATACCAGGAGAACTAATCGTGCCAAGCAATATTGTGTCCCAGTTATTAAGATTTTGTGGCCATGTAATTCCATAACCAGTTAGACGCGCGTCGCGTGCCCAAGCATCTATTGCATATAGAAGGTCATAATCCTGTATGATACCATCAGGAGAAATCATATTGATAGCATCATAAATATCAACCGGCATATATGGTTTGTCAACACTTGTTGAACTGTTTCCGCTGATTGTTTCGGTTCTCGGCACTCCATCTATAGAATAATTCAAATTTCCAATAAACGGCTGGGTTCCAGTATTTATCGGTGCATCCATTGTTATTGTTACGATGTGGTCTTTAACACCACCATTTATACCATCCATAAAAGTAATTTTTAGTGTCTGCAGTCCTGCTGTTGGATACGTGTAAATTGTTGAAATGGCATTGGCTCCATCAACCTTTGCCTGCACATTTGTAAAGCCCCCTGCTCCATAGGCAAATGTCTCATTAAGTATGAAAGACGATGGTAATTTTGCTTCATCAACATCAACTGTTATCTGATATGTTATAGTCATACCGGCCGCAAGCGATGATGGAAGAATCCTTGTTGCAATGATTGTGCCATCACCGCGTTTTCTGCCCCAGGAAAATCTTTCATAGCCAGAAGGTACAGTAATACCGGTTGCAAAGGCATTGGTTACAGGGTTCTGACCCGATGGTGCGCCAGGCGGTGTAACCCTTGAAAGAGTTGCATACCAAATTTCTCCATTTTCAACATACCCTATTATATCTGTACCTGCCTGTGTATCTGACACAGGACTGTACACAGGCCAGCTATGTCCCGGACCAGATACAACTTTTTCGATTCCAGATCCGCTGATATCCATTGTATAAATCTCATAGTCGTCAACAATAAGCTCTTTGTTTGAACAAAAGATAATTTTACTGCCTGTGTTTGAAAAAGAAGGCATCCTTTCGCTTATTGTGGGTGTATTGGTTAGATTTATCGGATTGGATAAAGCAGTTATGCTACCATTTATCGTATCCACACTTACCGGTACGTAATATATATCAAAGTATCCACCAGGGTCTTTTTTTGCATAAACAATTCTTGTCATGTCAGGATTGAAACTGGGTGGATCAATCGCGGATGCAGAAATATTTGTAACTATAACTGATTCACCAGATGTAGAATCAGCTGTCGAGCGCTTCGCAAAAATTCCATAGGTTGAAAATCCTGTTTTCCTTGCATAAACAATCCATGTTCCATCAGGAGAAACACTTGAAGATTCAAGATTTTGTCCTGCAGTGTATGCAAACTGAGTGGCAGATGAACCGTCAGAATTCATCTTGAAAATTGTCGTTGGAACAGAACCCATCGTAAAAGAAATAAGTCCACCATTTTTTGAAATAGAAGGACTGTATTTATTTGCATTCATAAATGTTGATGTTAGTTGAACTCCTGTGGTGTCAAATCCTGCACCAGTCCAGTCAGACCTGAAAATTTCAATATATGAACCTGATTGTTTTGCGTAAATAAGCCGGGTGTTGTCGATTGTAATAGCTTCTGGTTCTTCTATCCTTGGAATTGGAGACCAGTTTACAAGACCTGTATGAGTTGTACTGTCTGTCCTCTGAAGCTTCAGAGAATTGCTATCAGCCGGAACAATAGTATCGTAGTTTGTTTGCCATACATTCCTTGTGCCAGGGATTATTGCTGCTTCATAAAACATCTGTCCGCTGCTTCTCACCAGCGTAACCCAGTCTCTTTCAGTGCTATCTCCAAAAAATGCTGCTGAAAATTCGTCCATATCTGGCGTCTCTGTCACTCTATATTCAATAAGTGTACCAGCGCTGACGTCTATTTCAGCAAGATAAACATCCCAGTCAGTATAGGCATATCTTGAAGGATCATATACACGCTTTGTGTAAATCAAAAGTGGGCTTGCGAGAAGCGCGTTTCTGAAAGAACTCTGAATTCTGTCATATTCAGGACTGATAGGACTGTTTGTTGTTAGTTTTCTGTAATTTGTACCGTTGGTATCAACAATATAAATATCCTGCACGCCATTTTTAAGTCCAACAAAGGCGATAGTACTTGAACTCAAAAATACAGGATGCCTGATGTAAAGATATTTTTCAGACCTTAGCTGACTTAACTGTTCAGTATAAAAATTGTAAAGCCATAGTTCTGCCCTGTCTGTTTTTTCACAGGTAAAAGCAATGAGGCCCTGGTTACCCGTGTAGTCAGGAGAAATAGAAGCGTATCTAACATCCATTGTTGAAGGAATTGCTTCCTGATTATTTTTTTTAACAATCAACCCCTGATTAACCGAAGATACTGTCGCCTGAGTACTGACAAGGTATAGCTTCGAATTTGAAGATGCACTGGGTTTGTATCCATAAAGGACTTTTGAACCATCAGGGGTAAACATTGGATTGAAAATTATCCCTGTTCCTGTGGTTTGGTAGTTTGTGATCCTT
Source organism: Candidatus Omnitrophota bacterium (assembly GCA_023818375.1). GTDB lineage: Bacteria > Ratteibacteria > UBA8468 > B48-G9 > DTJG01 > DTJG01. The sequence continues at coordinate 4,042 of JAMWCC010000051.1, forward strand.
CTTTCAAGACCGGTTTGAAGATTCTTTACAAATAGGTCGCCTGTGCTGGTAATAACACCTGAAGCATTCCTTACAATATCCTTAACATAACAGATCTGTCCCTGATTTGAAAGTGGGATATAGGCAGGAAAAACCTGCCACCTTATATTTATTGAAGTACTGACAACAGGATCAGTGTTATCTGTAACAGTAATGGTCGTATTATAGGTACCAGCAGTTCCCTGAGCTGGCATTCCAGAAATAAGGCCTGTAGAAGAATTTATATTGACGCCAGTGGGCAAACCAGTGGCACTCCAAGTGTAGTTCCCTGTACCGCTTGTAACATTAAACTGCACACTCATTGGAACCGTTTCTTTCCCATCCGGGATGCTTGTTGGGGTAATATTTCCTAATGCTTCAACAACAATAATATTCACGATGCGACTTCCAGCTGTTCCTGTAGCAGGATAGGCATTAACACTGATAAAATATGAACCTGGCTGTGCAGAAGGGCTTGCAATGACATTGAGTCGTGCTGTTGAAAATGGAGATGGGGCCTGTCTTGAAATAGTAATTGTAACCCCGGATATGACACCTGTTTCTGTCCAAGTAAAATCGCCACTATCTCCGCTGCCATAGCTTGCCGTATAAATTTCTGAAGCAGAATTTCCCAGTCCACCTGCCCTGACACGAATTGTTCCTGGACCTGTAACAGTTGCAGCATTTGACAATGTCGAAAAGAGTGCCAATACAAAAAGAAACCCTGACAGAGTATGTAAATATTTCACAACTCCCCCTTGTATTTCACCTGTGAAAGTTCGTTCACGATTTGATTGAGTCTCCCTATTCTCTTTTCCTGTTGGAAGAATAACATTCGGAAAATTTCCCCTTTCGTAAAACGGTACCTTTGTATGACTTTGTTGCCTGTCAATACTTATTTTATCCCTTTAAGGGCAGCTGTCAAGAAAGACCAATTGAAATTCTTAATGCAAGGATTACATCAGAAATGTCTATAACTCCATCATTGTTAATATCAGAGATTGCAATAAGCCAATCATTATAGGGAAAAGAGTATTGGACGCTGTCAACTGTTATATCAAGACCTATTGCCATTCTCAGGCATAGTATCACATCTGAAATATCGACTGATGTATCTCTGTTGATGTCAGCTTTTTGAATCTGTATCGTAAATGTGCCTGTTGCAATCTGGCTCGGTGAATAATCATCCTTATAGGCTCTTGCCTTGATTGTCGTTGTCTGAGTCAGATGAATTGGAGCTGAGTAAACCGATGAACTCTGGTCTGGGTCTGAACCGTCCACTGTGTAGTATATTGTTGCTCCTGCTGTGGGACAACTTATTTCTACATCCGGAAAGAAATTGTAAAGAATTTGAGGCTGAGGAGAAAAAACAGGCGATGAAACCTGTAAGTGTTGGTTGATTGTTGTATCACCTGTAATATCTCTGGTTGAATATCCGTCATTTATCGTTCCTGAAAAGTTGTATGAACCAGAAGCGTCTGATGGAACTTTCACTGTATAAGTAATTGAAAAGTTCCCATAAACGGGACACTGAGAAAAACAAAGCCATTTATATGAATTCTCTTCTGGCTTGTACTTACTCCAGTAGGGGTCTGCATTTTTAATAGACCATCCCTGAGGTAGATATTCTGTGATAATGAAGGAATTTACAGGCGTTTGTTGATCAATTGTTATATTTACAGTGACAACAAAAGTTCCGCCAGGAATATATGAATCAGGAAGATCCCTTACACCAGAATTTTCGGCGCAAAGCAAAGTGCAAATCAATAAGGTACCACAGGCAATATAGAAAAGTTTATGCATATATAAATTTAGCCCCAAAAAACGAAAAATGTCAAGTGATGTCAGAATTTTTAGGTACAAAAGTTTCTCCCTATTTTTATTTTCCACAGATCTGGATTAAAATTACAACACTGGAAGGATGGATCTATGGAAAAGGAAATTGGACAGTTTTTCTATATCAACAAAATACCAGTGTTTGGCTGCTGCAGGATTGGCGATGAAGAAAAAAGCAAGATTTATCTTACAGAAAAAATTGTCAGAAAAATCAATACCGCGATTGTTTTTGGAATACCGTTGAGTAAAGGAGTTATTGCAAATCTTATTGATGGTCCTGACCTTCTTTATCTCCACCATTACCGCCAGGCAAATTACCTTCTTGATAAAATCTCATATCAGCTCGCATCTTTACTTGAAGAAAAAGGATATCTCAGCATTCCAGTTCCAGCATCCCAGATTATTGACTGGAAAAAACAGAAGGCACTTCTGTCTCATAAGTATTTTGCATGCCTTTGTGGACTTGGATGGCTTGGAAGAAACAATCTCATTGTAAACAGTGTTTACAGAAGTCGGCTCAGATTCACAACAGTCCTTACTGAGCTTGTAATTGAAAAAACAAATGAAGTTGTTGAGTTTGGGTGCGGAAATTGTAAAAATTGCGTTAGAATGTGTCCAGCCGGTGCAATTTCAGAAAAGGCTGAGCAATTTGACCACATTAAATGCTTTGAGAAAATTAAGGAAATGACAAAAAAGAAAAACATTTCTCAGTACATCTGTGGACTTTGCATAAAGGCGTGTGAAAAATGGGATTAATTAAAGAACCAAAACCGGTGAAGGTTTTTTGCGCGATACTCTTTAGAGAAGAAAATATTTTGAATATTGGATTGCAGAAACTTGAAGATTTTTTTGGCAAAGTGGACATAAAAAGCGAAATATTTCATTTTGATGTTTTTACTGATTATTATAAAGTAGAGATGGGAGAAAACTTGAAGAAGGTTTTTGTCTCATTTAAAAAAATCTTAAGTCCCGAAAATTGCTTTAAATGGAAATTGTTTAGCAATGAAATTGAAAAACAGCACAGTTTAACTTCTGAAAAACCATCAAGGATGATAAACATTGATCCTGGATACCTTGATCTATCAAGGGTTGTGCTTCTTACTACAAAAGATTATAGCCACAGAATATATCTTGGGAAAGGCATATACGCTGAAATAACACTTTTGTGGAAGCATGGAAAATTTGAACACTTGGCATGGACATATCCTGATTATAAAACTGAAATATCAATAAAATTTTTTGAAAGGTTGCGGGAAGCATTAAAAAAAGAAATATCCTTAAAAACTTGAAATTTGGCTTTAAAAAAGGTAAAATAAATTATGTAATGGGGGATTAGCTCAGTTGGGAGAGCACCAGGCTGGCAGTCTGGGTGTCAAGGGTTCGAATCCCTTATCCTCCATTTTATTTTTTTCTTTGAAAAGGGATTCGAATTGGAGCGAAGACGTATAGGTGCGAGCAAGTGCGAGCACCTGTGCGGCTGGCTGACCCGAGCCGTAGTGGGAGGCGAGGGCGCCGAATCCCTTATCTTTCACCTTATTTTGAAGCCAAGTAAGATGGCATAATGAAAAATCCAAGATAGCTTGTTGAGGCCCTTGAATATACAATACCTGCTGTAAGACAATGGAATTGTCTTCTGACATAATACCTTTGAGTTGTGAATTTTTCTTTTTTAATATCGTAATTGAGAGAAAAACCAAATTCCCAAATTCCTTTTCTCTTATTCAAAAATCCCGAAACCCCGTCAAAATATCTGACAAGATAGTTGTGTCCAAATCCAAAACTAACATCCTTGTCATTATAAACAATGCAATTTGTCATTTCCTTCATTCCACCTTTTGAAAAATTAAATCTTTCCTGACCATAAAGAGACCATCTTCTATCAGGCTTGAAATTCCACATCAGAATACTATCAGAAAATCGCGTCCTTGTGGTATCATAAAGATTTAGCAGAGTTATGTTTCCTGCTTGATATCCATTATGCCAGAAGTCCCAGGTAAGATTTAAACTTGAAAAGATTCCATCGGGATTAAAATCCCGCAAATCAAAAGAAAAACCTGGTTCTTTTTCTGAGGGATAATTTGCGTACACTGAAAAAGACGGAGAAAAATAGGTTTTACTTTTTTTTGTAAATCTACCAGCAAGTAATTGCATATTTAAACCTGGAGAAAAGATGAAATTATTGACATTTTCATCTTCTGCGGAATAATAAATGTCTTTGAACCTTAAAAATGGTGTTATCTTCAAAAAACTCGCATTAAATGGCATTTCCAGTTCAGCCTCAGAAAAAAATCTGAGCCATTCATTCCCGTCTTTATCAATAAATCTTGACGAAATAATATCCAAACTGGTCAAAAAATTGCCAGTCCTCATTGAAGGTAAAAAAAACTCAATTTCAGGGATTCTTGCAGGTGAAAGAAATTCTTCACGCGCACTATCAATTATGCGAGCGTTAAAAATACCTTTTCCAACAGGTCTTGAGTATGAAATGTAATTTGGGTTTTTGCTTTTCTCAAGATACTGATCGTAAAGGTGCCTTCTGAAAAATTTGTTATCCCTCATCCAACGCCAGTCAATAATTAAATTCTGTTTTCTTGCAAACTCATTCTGGTATTCACCAATAAAACCATAAGAAGGTTCAAAACCACCATACCTTTTAAAAAGATAAGCATGAAATTTTTTTACTGAACTTGTTGTGTCTGGTGTTGTTGAATCTTGAAGAACTAATCCTGCGCCTAATCCCTGCAGTCCAAGATCAATTCTTTCCTGAATTTCAACATTTTTCCCAGTATTGTTAAAGATCAATGATATTCCATCACCAAGTTCTGTCTTATAGCCGCCTGAAAATAAAAACAAGGGCTTTTTTGTTTTGATATTATAGGAATAAGTCGGAAAATAAAAAATTGGAACCTTACCAAGATAAATCTTTAGATTTTTTAGCGATACTTTTTCTTCTGTTAATTTAATACTTAAGCAATAGAGATGGTAATGGGGATTTTCTCTGTCGCATGTTGTTAAAATACATGTATCGGCAAATATTTGGTCTTGTTTTTTCTCAACAATTTTTGCTTTTCCATAAAAAGGTTCAAAATAAAATTTGCCATTGATGAAACTACCTGATTCAGAGTTAAAATCGTATATGAGCCTATCAGAAGACAGATAAAATTTGTCCTGTGTCAGTCTAATAGTCGCATCTACTGTTAGTTGGTTCAAGGTGTGGTCAAGAACTGCTTTTTCGCATTCAATCGTGACGTTGGCAGAAATAACTTTTACATTGCCTTCAAAAATTGTTTTTAGTGCACTACCTGTTTCAGAAATTTCTGTTATGACGCTGTCAGATGTACAAAGAATTTCTTCGGCAAGACCGAAACAGGGCAAGCTTAGAAAAATCGTTGCAATCAGGTGCTTATAGAATCTCAACATTGTGTTTTTTTGCAAAAGAAACAAGGCTATCCCAGTCAACAATACCACTTGTGGCTCCAACCGCTGTAACGCTCATGGCACCAACTGTATTGGCAAGAAGCCCTGCTTTGAGTAAATCATAACCTTTCAGAATGCCGGTTAAAAATCCTGCAACATACGCATCGCCTGCACCTGTCGAATCCACTGCACAAACCTTTAAGGCAGGGTAATAATTGCTGACTTTTCCATCTGTCACATAGGAACCATCAGGTCCCATTTTCAAACAGACATTCTTTACACCTTTTTCAAGGAAAAATTTTGCCATTTCGATATAATCGCTTTTACCGGAAAGCATTTTCGCTTCTTCCAAACTGGTGAAGAAATAATCAACATAGGCAAGTGAATCCTCGATAACAGGTAGCCAGCGACCTGTTGAATCCCACGCAGTATCAAAAGAAAGAATTTTATTTATTTGTTTGACCTTAATTGCAAGAGTTTGTAATTTTTTCCCTTCAAGACCCGGCATCAAGAAAATTCCTGCAACATGAACAATGTCAAAATTTTTGAGATACTCAAAATCTATGTCTTCAACAGAAAACTTGCTATTGGCTCCAATTGAATGAAGGAATGATCGTTCTCCATCAGGAAAAACGAGAACTGCAGTCCCTGATGTGGTAATACCTTTTTCAATTCTTACCATTGACACATCAAGGCCTTCCTTTTTTAATGCACTTAAAACAAATTCACCGAGTGCGTCATTTCCAATTTTGCCGATCACACTCACCTCAGTACCTAATTTCCTTGCAACAACCGCTGTATTTGAAGCACACCCACCAATATGAAGTTCACATGTCTCAACCAGTTCCAGCTTTCCCCTTTCGGGGATCTTTTTTACCGGTCTTACTACAAAATCTCCCACAAGAATTCCAAGACACGCCAGTTTCCTCATTTTTCACCCCTTTTTGATATCAAAATTTTATCTGGGATATTTTACATAATAAATTGCGCCATCTCAAATTTTTAATAAATAAATTTTTCCAAAGGGCAAAGAGCGTGCTCCCCTCTTTATAAAAAGGGGCTGGTGGAGATTTTTCACACCCCCTTTTCAAAAGGAGGGTCGGGGTGGATTTTCCTGCTCCCCTCTTTACAAAAGAGGGGCTGGGGGAGATTTCTCACTCCTTCCTTTATAAAAGGAAGGTCGGGATGGATTTTACAGATTTTTATGTTATAATCTTTTTCCAGCCGGAGTGGTGGAACTGGCAGACGCGCTGGACTCAAAATCCAGTGGACCCAAAGTCCGTGAGGGTTCAAATCCCTCCTCCGGCACGAAACTACCCAACAGCGGGATTTGAACTGAAGCGAAGACGTATAGGTGCGAGCAAGTGCGAGCACCTGTGCGGTGGCCGAGCTGAGGCGCAGTGAAAGCCGAAGCCGCTCAAATCCCTCCTCCGGCACGAAACTACCCAACATTGGGATTTGAACTGGAGCGAAGTTAAGGCAATGCGAGCAAGCGCAGCATTGCCAGCGGTGGTTGCCAATGCGATGAAGAAAGAGCATTGTCTGGCAAGCCCGCGAGAAGGTGAGCGGGCCGGATCGAGCTGAGACGGTAGTGAGAGCCGAAGCCGCTCAAATCCCTCTTCCGGCACGAAAAATCCCCCTTAATCCCCCTTTTGTAAAGGGGGGAGA
>JAMWCC010000024.1 GCA_023818375.1 Candidatus Omnitrophota bacterium
TCGGAACAGGCACCCGAAACGCTCCAAGAGATGCTCTTATAGCAGATTATTCTGAAAGGAACAAAAGGGGTTTAGCATACGGAATACACAGAACCCTGGATACATTTGGTGCTTTTTGCGGGGTGTTTGCAGTAGTTCTTATCATTAAAAAAATTGGCGATCATCCTTCAGATCCAATGCTTTATAGAAACATTTTTTTGCTTTCTATAATTCCTGCAATTATCGGCTGGTCATTACTTTTTATGGTCAGGGATAGAGTAATAACTCACACAGCAGCTCACAAAACTATTTTTAGTTTCAAAACATTACCAAAAAGATTGAAGCTTTTTCTTGCTTTTACATTTGTTTTTTCACTTGGGAATTCATCAAATCAATTTCTGCTTTTGAAAATTCAAAATGATACAGGTTCTTTACTTTTTGTTATGTTTGCCTATCTTGTTTTCAATCTTGTGTATGCAATCTTGTCTATTCCATGCGGGAAACTTTCCGATATTATTGGACAAAAGTACATACTGATTTCTGGCTATCTGGTTTATGGTATTGTCTATTGGCTTTTCACGATAAAAGGGAATGTATCATTTTATATCATTTTACTCGGGTTATATGGATTTTATATGGCACTTACAGAAGGAGTAGAAAAATCCCTTGTCAGTCAGCTTTCACCAGATCATCTAAGGGCTTCTGTGATTGGTCTCCACTCAACCCTTGCAGGAATCGGATTGTTGCCAGCATCAGTAATAGCAGGGTTTTTGTGGCAGATATTCAGCCCTGCAGCTGCTTTTGGCTTTGGTGGAACTCTCGGAATTATTGCTGCAGTCGGATTGTTTTTTATACTGTAGTAATTTATTCAATGTCCCTTGTTCTATACCTGTCTTTGAATTCCTCTTTCTTACCTTTGTTCCAGGAATTGATTTTTGAAAAATAACCTGTCACTCTGCTTATCCATTCAACATTTTTTCCATGATGAGTATGTCTAAGCAAATCAATAAGTTCTTTTTCCTCAATTGCCTGGTAAGTAAAAAAAGTAAGAGTGTTGAATTCTTTATCCTTGACAAGTATTCCTGAGTATCCATTCTCATCTTTTTCTTCAAATTCATAAAGATGTGGATAGTTTCTAAGATGCTCGATAAACTTGCTTTTTTCCATACACTCTCCCTGTTTGTATTAAGTTAATTGTTTTTCTACTGTTTTTTCACCACTTATTTTGATTATTCCTTTTTCTGCAACACCACACCACGGGCACTCTTTTGAAATTCCCCTGTATATCCTTCCGCAATCAAGACAAGATGTAAATTCTGGGCTGAATGCAATCTGAGCATTCCTTGTATTTTTGAAAACTTTAATTACAAAATTTGAAAGAGCCTTAGGATCTGGTTTACTCTCTCCAAGCCATATATGTGTTAATGCACCAGCTTCTATCAATGGATGGAAAATGCCTTCTTTTCTAACTCTTTCTATCGGCGAAAGTGCTTCTGAAATGTTTAGATATGTGGAATTTGTGTAATAAACTCTATCAGGCGTGCTTCCTTTCAAAACCTGTTCGCTCTGTGAGCGATAATGTTCATAGTCAAGTCTTGCAAGTCTGTATGCCGTAGATTCGGCAGGGGTCTGTTCAAGGACAAACCTGTAACCTGTTTCCTTGGTTTTTCGGTCGCAAAGTATTTTAAGAAGAGATACTACCTTCAGTCCGAATTTAAATGATTTCTCTGATTCGTGCATCTGCTTTCCAGTATGGTACTGAACCATTTCATTCAAACCGAGAAGCCCTATAAGGTGTGTAACCCTGTGCATCCTCAAATATGGTTCACCGTCAAGATTCATGCTTAAAAGTGCAAGAGGGCCATTCTGACCAAAAGAAAGTAATTCTTCAATAAAACGACGCTTTTCAATATGTGCCTTAACAGCCATAATCATTAAATTTTCCAGACTTTGAAAAAGTTTTTGGTCATCATGTTCAGCTATATATGCTATCCTTGGAAGATTTAAAGTAATGTTCTGAAGGGCAGAGAACCTCATTTTCCATGGAGTTTTGGCATCCTCGATGTCTGAGGCTTCAAGTTTGAAAGATAGCCTACAGCACTCGCTTATTCTGGCTGTATTATCCCTATCAAAAACAAAGTATGGGTTTCCTTTTTCAGCCGCAACAATACATACAAGCTCCAAAAATTCTTCCCATCCTTCGGTTTCGAAAAATCTATTTGTTATATGCAATAGTGGTTTTGGAAAGAAAAACGGTCTTCCTATTCCATCACCTTCAAGATAAACCTCAAAGAGCGCCTTTACAAATCTTTGGGCTGTTTTTTGATAATCTCCATAGGTTTTTCCTGTTTCTTTTCCACCAGGACCTATCGCAGGTACATTAATGAAATGTTCTGGTATCTCCCAGTAAAGATTGATATCACTGAATATTGCCTGTCCTCCCCTTGCCACTGCCTGCTGGCTATATTCGTATATTAACATCTGGGCAAGTTGCTTCATATCTTTATCCGATAATCCTTCGATAAAAGGAGAAAAAAATACATTCACTGCATCCCACCCGATTGCTCCATTGAAATGTCCCTGTAATGCAGCAGAAAACTTAACCATATGAGCCAGAAGCGTTTCTGGATGTCTTGCTGGCTTTGCAATCGAAAGGGCATTTGGAAGGTGCAATCCAAATTTTTTTACATACTCAAGTGATTGCCCAGAACAATAAGGCCTGTCGATAAAACCAAGATCGTGCAAATGTATATCACCTCTTAAATGTGCGTCTGATATCTCTGGGGAAAAAACTTCAAGCAGAGCGAATTCTTTTTTTATATGTTCAGCCAGCGTAAGATTAGTTGCTTCAGGATTATGGGGAATATTGGCATTTTCTTTATTGGGGCTAAAGATTATATTTTTTACATCGTAAAGAGGAAGTCCAAGACGTGTATATTTTCTTCTGGCTTCTTCCATTCCAAATTCTACCAGTTTGGCATTTACCATTTCTCTGATTAAGGGTGCGGTAAGATTTTTCACTTTTGATGCCAATATCTCTTTTTCAACTTCAGAGGCAATGAAAGTAGCAATATTTCTTTCTATTTTTGTTTCCCGTACAAGGGAATCAACAATCCTTTCAATGTCCCATTTTAAGATATCCTCTGCGCTTGTTCTTACGAATAAACTGATGTCAGTAGATTCCTTTATTTTTGCAATTTCTTGCTGCTCTTCAAGAATATTTCTGTCAATGATGCCCATTTTGAGCTGTCGTATTCTTGCCCTCTTTTCTCTGTAAAGAATGTACGCCTTGGCTGTTTTTGCATGGCCTGTTTTTATAAGCACCTTTTCTACAATGTCCTGGATTTCTTCAACCGTTGGTATTTTTCCAAGAAACTCTTTATTAAGGTAAACAGTCACTGCTTCTGCAAGATCTTCAGCAAGATATCTATCCTGACCACCAACGCTTTGTGCAGCTTTAAATATTGCATCGGCTATCTTTGACTTTTCAAAAGGAACAATCCTTCCATCCCTTTTTTTGATATACTCAATTTTCTTGTCGTTTATTTTCTCTGTCATCAGATTCTCCCTTTATTTTTTCAACCTCTTTTTGAAACTCAGAAACATCCTTAAACTGTCTGTAGACAGACGCAAATCTTACATATGCCACTTCGTCAATTTTGCGAAGTTTGTCAACAATGATATTGCCGATATCCTGTGAATTAACTTCTTTTTCGAACCTCTGTTTCAGTTGCTGTTCAACCTCATCAACTATTGATGAAATTTGCTCGGTACTTACGGGTCTTTTTTCACATGCCTTCTGAATACCATTAAAAATTTTTTCTCTGCTGAACTTTTCTCTTCTTCCATCTTTCTTAACAACGATGAGTTTTGTCTCTTCAATTTCTTCATAGGTCGTAAATCTTTTTTCACAACGAAGACATTCTCTTCTTCTCCTTATCTGTAAACCATTCTCACTTTCTCTTGAATCTATAACCCTATCTTGAAGGGAACCACAATAAGGACACCTCATCGCAATATATTGTGTTTTTCTCAATTTTAATATACTACATTTTGCCTGTCAAGGGCTGAAATTTTTCAAAAATATAAAGATGGTATCTTTTAGAAAATCCAACGCAGTTGTATTGTTGGTGCTAGAATATTGTGATAGTTTGCCTTAAAACAGAGAATGCACTAGTAAATATATGGCGATAATAAGCATTTGGCAGATTCTATTGGTTGAAAAAAGCCAAAAGTTGATTTTATTGAAGAATAACTTTTATATCACAGTCAAACATGATAAAAAAAGGGTAACCACCGGCAAAATATTATTTTAATTCATTGCTATCAGTGTAAGCCCTTATTTTATCAATCAATCCAGCCTTGCCTACTGCACCAACAATTCTCTGATCAGGTTTACCATCCTTAAAAATGATAAATGTAGGAATAGAAAATATCTGATATCTTGCAGCAATATCAGGATTTTCATCAACATTAAGTTTTGCCACCAGTACTTTCCCTTCAAGTTCTTTTGCAAGCTCTTCAACAATAGGAGCCATCATTCTGCAAGGACCACACCAATCAGCGTAAAAATCAACAAGAACCAAAGAATTTCCATTTACCACTTCGTCAAAATTATCCTTATTCAATATTTTCATTTTCCCTCCAGTAAATTTTTGAACTTTTATTTTAGATGCTGTTTTTAACGATAGGCTTCAAAATTGCATTTTCATTTAAAAAACATAATGGGTCTTCGGCAAGATAGTCATCATAAATAACATAGGCTAAAGCCCTGCATCCAAGACATCTTTTTATCCTACAACTTCCACAACTACCCTTTAGGTTTTTTCTTGATATTTTTCTTAGTGGATTTTTTTCCCATATTTCACAAAAAGGTTCATTCAATACGTTTGCTATCTTCAATGGAAATCTTCTGCATGGGAAAACCCAACCATCATGCATTATTGCACAACCGTTTTTACCTCTAACACAAACAGCACCAAAAATTTCCCATTCATTTTTGTTTCTGATGATCTTAAATCCCCTATGTTCAGAAACAAGTTCTAAATTTACAGGGATACCGCACATCTCAAGAAGTTTTTCGGTCACATGTTTCCAAGTTTTTCTTGATATAGTAAAATCTTCAAGTTGTTTGCCCGCTCCAAGCGGAAAAAACCTTTCCACAATAAATCCATTGAGCCCATATTTTTCCACAGTATCAAAAAGTAGGGGAATCTGGTTTACATTAAGCTCGAGAAGAGTAAACATAATCAATTTTTCCCTATCGAACCGTGAAATTATTTCAAGGATATGTAGGAATCTTTCAAAAGGAAAGTTCCTGAAGTACTCAAATGTAGCCTTTTCCATTGCTTCACATGACACCTTTAGTGTCCTCAGTTTTGAAAAACAGTTTAACTTTTTCAAGATATCCTGATTTATTAACGTTCCGTTCGTAATGATACCACAACTTTCCACAATATCTGAATCTTCAAGCATTTCAAGAATTTTCCAAAAATCAGGATGTAAAAGAGGTTCTCCACCGGTGATATCAATAGTAAGTTTTAAATTATTTTTTGTCAGAAACGAGCTCAGGTTGTTGAAAAGTTTTTTGATATCCGAAAAACAGATATCCTGTGATGCATCAAAATTTTCCTGATAACAGTGCTTGCATCTTAAATTGCAGAAACTCGTAATATGCCATTGAATATGGAATTTTTTCATGAATAAATTTTACAACAAATTCGTATTTTTTTCTATGATTCTTCGGGTATCTTTGAAAAACTGGAAGTTATAGATCACAACCTTTTAAGAAGGATCTCAATCTTAAATTTTTTTAGATGATTCTTGCCTTATAAAGTCTGTTGCAGAAGTTGAAAAACTTATAGATAATCGATTTGCCTTTTTTATAATTGTAAATCGCCCAAGGCAATTTTTATTTCCAGTCCAATCCCTTTCGTTTGCGTATGAATATAGCTTTCTATTTGTAAGAAATTTTCTGCGAAGTTTATTCTTCCTCTTGTAATCCCCTTTTCTTCGCTCTTAGAGAAAATCCTTTTTCAACCTTTAACAAACTTTCGATTTCAATTGGAAGTTTTTTCTGAAAATAAAAAGAATTTAACCGTGAATAGTTCAGCTGATAAAACTCTTCATAAAGCCCTTTTTCCTTCAATAGCTTAATTAATTGTTCCTTGTTTTCAGGAAGTTTAATTTTTTCAACTTCTTTTATTGATACACTTCCAGTATTTGCGTAAACAGTGTCTATGCCTTTTTGCTTTGCAAATTCAACCAGTGCATTTTCCAGCTTTTCCTTTCTTTTTTCAAACTCTTTTAAGCTTTTTATTACACTTAGATATTCTTCAGCAAGTTTGAGACCATCATCTTCCTTATATTCATGCATCGGCTTTGACTGTAATTCAACCAGATGGCTGAAAGATGGACAAATTTTCTGATATAAACAATAATCGCAAAATTTACTTACTCTTGTTGGAAATTCATTGTTTTGTGTTGCCTGCTGAATTTCTTTAATCTTTGCCATTACCTGTTGTTGAAGAGCAGAAAGCTGTTGATCAGTTCTTTCTGAAATAATCTCTTTGTTAAAAGCAAGCAGATGCCACTTAAGAAGTATCTTTTTTGCATCTCTAAACCTGTCACGCACCCATATTGAATACATTGCAAGCTGACGGTCTGCATCTGCCAGTTGTTGATCCATAAATGAACCAGTTGTTTTGTAGTCACACACATAATAATTGTTATCCTTATCAAAACCAAGTTTATCAATGCGAATTGCCCAGTAATTGCCATCAGGCAAAAGCAAGGTATCCTGTGTTTCAATACCTATAACAGTAATTTCATCAAAGGGATAATACTTATCATAATAGTCAGAGATAAACTTTTCTCCCATTTTTCTGTAGTTTTCGGGTTGGTACTCAGTTTTCACAATGAGAATGTCATCTGAATACTCTTTTTCCCACAAAGTATTGAAAAAAGAAAGAAGTTCTTTTTTGCTGGTTAATTTTTGATATTGCAGGTCTTTGTAGAGCTTTTCCATTGTCTTGTGTACAAGGTCTCCAAGGAACGCTTCTATTGTAGTTGGAATTTCTGCTTCAACCTTCTCAATGTACTTAAGCTTGTATTGATAGGGACAATTTTCATAAGTAGACAGCTTTGATTCTGAAAAAATAGCCATAATCACCTTCCTGTTGAAAAAGTTTCAATTTTATTATAACACAGGATAATTACACTATTTACTATTGACAGTTTATACTTTTACAGGCATAATATCAACAAATGGAAATAAAACCACTGCTCAAAGAAGTTAAGGAAAGGAAATACAAAACACTGGAAGAACTAACAACAGAAGTAGCTCGCTTGATTCCATATATTGCTGAAAAACAGACCAGATACAAGGTTTCAGTGTATCCTGATGAAAGAGACGTACGCTATTACATAATACAAAATCTCGTTGATAAACCGACCCTTGATAAGGAAGGAAGGTTTGGATACAGGCATCTTCTTCAGATTCTTGCGATAAAAAAGCTTCAATCTCAATATCTTCCACTAAAGAAAATAAAGGAAATAATTGGTGAATTGGATGAAGAAGAACTGGAAAAAATAATTATAGTAGACGAGGAAGAGATTGAACAAAGCCCTTTCACGCTTGCCTCAGCCACTATGAGACGGGATTTCAAAAATGTTGTCAATGAGTCCATGGTTTTCTTCACTACAACAAAACAGGAATTTGAGGCAGAAAAATATAAAAAAACCTGTGAACCTGAACAGTGGACCAGAGTCCTTGTCCAAGACGGAGTTGAGATTAATATCCGTTCAGACATTATGCCAGTTGCTCCAGAAAAAAGAAAAAGGTTTATAGAAAAAATTGCAGCAAAATTAAGAATTTTTATTGAAGATGAAAAAACAAAGGAGGAAAGTCATGGAAGATAGAAATGTGTTGCTGGTGCAGGAGTTTTTAAAGTCGTTAAAAGTTGGAGAAAAACAATATAGCGGAAATTTGAGTGTTTTTACGCTTCATAGCGAAATAAGATCATCTTATGAATATGCTACCCTTGGAGAAGCAGTAAAAGAAGGAGTGTTGAAGATAACTGAGTTAGGTGCTGGGACTGTGCCTGAAATAACTGTTATAAACAATGGAAAAAAAGATGTCTTTATTATGGATGGAGAAGAGCTTGTTGGCGCAAAACAAAATAGAATGGTGAATGTCAGTCTATAGTTCCAGCAGAAACAGAAATCAAAATTCCTGTTTCATGTGTTGAAAGGGGAAGGTGGAGACATACAACTGTTGAATTTTTAACAAGCTCCAATATCTCCTATGCAAATCTGCGGATGAAACAGAAAATGTCTGTTGTTGAATCAGCATTAAAATTTTGCACTTTTAGGGCAGACCAGGCCGAGGTTTGGAATGAAATATCAGAAAAAATGTCAAGACATAAAATATCTTCCCAGACCGAAGCAATGAGCGATATTTACGAAAAAGAAAAAAATAGAATTGAAGATTATAGAGAAAAATTTAAGCATGTTGAAAGCCAGATAGGAGCGGTCTTTGCTCTTGAAGGTAAAATTTTTGGAATGGATGTATTTGATAAAGCAGATACATGCAGGAAACTCTTACCAAGAATAATCAGAAGTTATGCCTTAGAAGTTATTGAAATACCGGAGAAAAAGACAAAAAAGAAGCAACCGGAAGTTAATGATGTAGAAAAATTCCTTAAAACATTGTATGAAGCTGAGTTTTCATCCCGAAAATCACCAGGCGCAGGAATGACAGTAACCATAACAGGTAAAAAACTTACAGGTACATCACTGGTGGCAAAAGATACAGTCGTTCACACATCAGTTTTTACAATGCCTGATAAAGAAAAGAGACCAAAGGAGTATGAAACAGGGCATATCAGAAGACCATAAGAAAGGCGAACAGATGAAATACATTAAGATTAGCAAGTGGCAAAAGATTACTTTCATTAGCTAAAGACCAAGCAATTTAATAATTTGCCTTTTTGTACCGTCGAAATATAATATTACTATTTTAACAAGGGGGAAATATGTCTGAATGGAGATGCTTTAATCTACTTTCTGAAAAAGAAGTAGACCTTATCCATTCAACAATGCTTAAGATCTTGGACGAAATTGGTTTTTTTGTTGACAACCAAGAGATATTGAAAAAACTCGAAGAAATTGGCGCAAGAGTAGATTACGACAAAAAAAGGGTATATTTTTCACCTAAATTTGTTGAAAATTTTATTGATGAATCTGAAAAGGTAGATTGGGAAAATTTAAAACCAGTTGTGGGTTATGGAGTTAGCTTATATCATGGATGGTACCTGGATCCTTTTGATGATAAGTTTAAGCAATTAAATACAGAAATTTTTTTGAAATATTTCAAGATTGCAAAAAACCTATCCTTGCCTTTTGGAAATACTTATGCAATAAAACTGCCTGAGGTACCTGAAGAACACTTCTTACCATATTATCATTATCTTTCTCTGAAATTCCTGGGAAAACCTTGTTCTTCAATAAATAACATAAAATGGGCGGAACTTATAATAAGACTTTGTGAAATTTACGCCGAAGAAAAAAATATACCGCTGCAGAACCTTATAAATGTCCTTCATGTTCATTTTGTTTCTCCATTGAAATTCACAAGGGAGGAAGCAGAAATTTTTCTATATTTTGCAAAGAAAGGTCTGAAAATAGGTATAGGTGTAATGGATGTTATGGGAAGTACAAGTCCTGTTACTATTGCAGGATCATGTGCGTTACATCTGGCGCAGGTAATGTGCTCGAATATCATCAAAAGGGCGATTTTAGGAGAAAAAGGTTTAAGGATAAGCTGTGAAATCTCACCGCTTGACATGAAAACTATTGTCCAATGTTATGGAAGACCAGAAAAAGAGATTGCCAATGTTGTCATGGCTCAGATTGCAAGAAGATACAAGGCACATTTTTTTGCTCATACAGGACATGCTGATGCAAAAACACCTGGACCCGAGGCTGGAATTCAAAAGGTTGTTAATTCTCTACCATCTTTGCTGGCTGGAAAGGTTGCACATATATGTTGTGGTTTGCTTTCAATAGATGAGGTTTATTCACCTATTCAGCTGGTTATAGATAGAGAAATAGTTGAAATACTTAAAAGGATTGCAAAAAATGAGAATGTGGATGAAGAAAGCATAGGTTTTGAAACAATAAAAGAGGTTATTGAGCAGGGAGGTTCTTTCCTTGCTTCTGAACATACAGTTAGATATTTCAAAAAAGAGTTATTTGAACCTGTTTTATTAACAAGAGATATGTTTAATGTCTGGAAAGACAAGGGAATGAAAAAAGATATCGACATAGCAAGGGAAATTGTATTCGAAGCGATAAATGGGGAAAAAATTGAACCTACAATTTCTCAGGAATGTGAAAATGAAATATTAGATACTGTTTATAAGTACACCAATTACAAAATTAAACCGGTTGAACCCCTGTAAATAGGAGGAAACTTTGGAAGAAAGAATTATCAGGGTGGCAATTTTGGGTCAGGGAAGAAGCGGAAGGGATATTCACGCAAAGTATCTTATGAAGGCAACTAATAAGTATAAAATTATTGCCGTAAGTGATACTTTACCTGAAAGAAGAAAAAGGGCTGAAGAAGAATTGGGTTGTCAGGCATATTCTGATTATAGAGAAATTTTCAAAAGAGACGACATAGATTTATTTATTAATGCCCTTCCAAGCCATCTCCATGTACCAGT
>JAMWCC010000113.1 GCA_023818375.1 Candidatus Omnitrophota bacterium
AAAACTTGATTCGTTTTCTGTCCATAAAAATTCCTCTTTTTCTCTTACTTGTACTAAATCCTTATGTCTAACCCCAAATAATTCATTTCCAATAATTTTTTCTCGTCTTGCAAAACCATATTTTGTATATCTTCCTGGACAACATTCCGAAACTAAAATTCCACCATTTTTTACATATTCCTTTAATTTTTCAAATATCTCATCATCAATAGATAAAGGAAATGGAAGAAAAATTACTTTATATTTGTTAACGTCTTCTATGTATTCTTTATTCAAAAAATCAACCCAGATTCCATTTTTCCACAAAAATTTATAAATTCCTCTTATTGTATGAACCAAATGTTCACTTGCATTGCCATTTTTTATTGGTGTACCTTCAAGAAAATTAAATTTATCTTCATCTATAAAAATCGCAACTTCATTTTCTTCCATCTTACCTTCTGCAAATATTTCTGCGTATTTATTTATTTTTTTCCCTATTATTCCTGCTTGTTCTGCCCTTTCTGTTAACTTTCCGTCAAAATCAAGAAGACCAAAGCCATATGCTTCCTGCCAGAAAATTTCTGACTTATGATTCCAGAAACATAGGCCATTTATTCCTGTAGACAGAGCAGTTAATACCCATCTTTTTATGTATTCTCCATCAGGGACTTTACCCCTGTTCAAAAGTGAAACAATGGGACCGCCTTGAAATTCTGCTGCCCAGTACTTTTTACCCATGGAAGCGCTTCTAATATAGTCATATCTCAACGAGATATTATTCCACATTTGACACGATTTAATCTCATCTTCAGAATAATTTTTCTTGACCCATTTCTATCTTATTACCCAGCCAGGATATGCTGAAGAAGCATAAAAATCAAGATTTTCAGAAAACTTCCAATCCTGGCCGCTTCCTGTATAAGGAGAACTAACATGAGCAAAAATTGGTCTTTCATACTTATCGCTCTCTTTTATAGCCTTATATTTGAATCTTAGAACCTCTGGAAGATAAACATTATTCATATAATATTTCCAATCAATCCATGAAGGAACATATGAATGAAATCTCGGTGGTTCAATTTCGTCCCAATTTCCATAACCTGTTTTCCAAATTTCGTTTAATTTTTTTAATGAACCATATTTATTTTTCAACCACCTTCTAAATTTATTAAGAGTATAATTACAATAGCAAAATCCAAGTTTACCAGGATACATGGGCCAGAAACCTATTTCCTGCCATACATTCCAAGCGATTATGTTTGTGTATTTTGACAATCTTTTTACAACTTCTTTCAAGAATCTTTCTGCCTCTTTTCTCACCCCGGGATTATCCCAACAAGGACCTGGTTTCCCATCTGTCGGTAAAAGATATTGAGTTGGATCTCTATGTTGTGTGCTATCGTTATAAACCAAATATGCAGAAGGATATTTTTTCCAGACCCAGGCAGGTACCTGTTCCATCGTAAAGCCAAAAAATACATATAGATTTAAAACTTCAGCTTCTTTTATAATTTCTTCAACTTTTGAAATATCAATTTCCCCTTTTATTTTTTCATCAATTGCCCATGATTGTTGAATTTTCACCATATTAAATCCAAGTTTCTTTATTATTTTTAAATCTTTTTTTATCTCCTCTACTGGTAAGGACGGTTCCCTGTAAATATGACATCCATAAGGAAAAAAATTTTTTACTATTTTATTTAATCCATTTTTCATATCTTTTCCTTTTCAGTGATAAAACTTTACTCTTGCATGCCTTACAGAAAATAAAGTATTATAATTACACGAGAGCCTTTTAGTCAACTTAAAGGAATTTTGCTATATTTTTGTCCTCGGGAAATCATAAATAATTGCTCTTCCAAAAGGATTTATAAATTTAGTTAGTATAACTAATAATTGACATCTCAGGTCAGGTTTTGCTTGGTTATCGAAAAGATATGATAGAAAGTACAGTAGCACATTTTTACAAATCCTTAAGGTGGTACTCCATTTGTGTGCAATTAAAGCAGTGAAAATGTTGGCACCAGTATAAAGTTCATATTCGGTTAGAGAAGTTATGAAAATTCTAAATCCGGGATTAAAGACAACAATTTACAGATTCAGTATGTTCAAGATAATTTCGTATAATCCTGGACTTTATGGATACTTCTTTGGTTTTCAATTCTCATACATCTCTACTTCGTATATGTCTGCTCCTGGACTTCCTCTTGTAACAACAATCTTCATCTTAACTGTTCTTATCTTTTCATCATATTTAAATTCTATAACATCTTCTTTGTTATCTTTTACCTCTCCTATTTTCTCCCACTCTCCCTTTTTCCATATATAAACTTCCATATCTTTTATTGTTGCTGTATATATCTTCAGCCGCTTAAACTCAGGAACAAAGTTAAGAAATCTCATCTCTACAAATGAGGGATTTTGAACTAAAGGTGTTGTTGTAATTGTAGCCCAACCATATGTATCTGTCATTCCATCACAGAGTGTAAATAGATACAAATTTGATAAATAAGTATCTGAACTACTGAACTCTATATCTCTACCTTTCCCGTAAAGGATGTTGCCTTTCTTTTTAAAGGACTCTTTTATATCACTTATCTCTTTTCTCAATTCTTCAACCTTTTTAAGGTCCTTTCCCATCTCTGGATATGTCAGAATATGAACCTGATAAGGATAGAAATTTAATTTCATCCTACCATTCTTAACATCAACAACTGTATCTTCTCTGTATCCATATAGCTTTTTGATTTTTTTAAGTCCTTCTGCATATATCTGGTCTTTCTGGCTATTTTCTGTCATATTCACAGCAATGAGAAGTATTTTCCCATCTTTCTCTTTTATTACTCTGGAGCAGATATATGCTTTTAATCTTTCAAAACGATATTTTTTACAATGGACCAGTTTTCAATGCACCAGTCAATTGTTTTTTTAATTCCCTGTTCAAGGGAAACCTGTGGCTTCCATCCAAGAATTTTTTCTGCTTTTGAAATATCTGCCCATGTTGCAGGAATATCACACTGTGGAAATGGTTTATGAATAATATGTGCCTTTTTGCCAAGGTATTGTTCAATCAATGATATTGTCTGGTTTATTGTGTATGGTTTATTTCCACCAAGATTTATTATTTCAAAACCAGGTTTTCTTAATCCAAGTAGTGTTCCTTTTGCGATATCTAAAACAAAGGTAAAGTCCCTGCTCTGAGAACCATCTCCATAAACAGTAATCGGTCTTCCTTCATTTATTAACTTGATAAATTTGAAGATGCTTAAGTCAGGTCTACCAGCAGGACCATATACAGTAAAATACCTGAAAATTGTAATATCAATCCCATAGAGATAATGGTATGTGTAACAACTTACTTCTGCTGCTTTTTTTGAGGCAGCATAAGGAGAAATAGGAGTGTTAACTGGCAATGTTTCTGAAAATGGCATCTTCTGACCAGCGTAAAGAGACGAAGTTGATGCAAGGATAAATTTTTTTACATCATATTTCTGGCACAATGAAAGCAGGTTTAAATTTCCAAGAACATTTGTCTCAAAATAGATAAAGGGATTTTCAATGCTTGCCCTGACTCCTGCCCTTGCTGCGAGATTAATTACTGCATCCGGCTTGAAAAATAAAAAAATTTCTTCTAAGTCATGTTTGTTTCTGATATCAATCTGTCTAAACTCAAAATTTTTCTCCTTCTTCAAATCATCAAGCCGCCAGTGTTTTAATCTCACATCATAATAGTCATTGATGTCATCTATTCCAAAAACATAGTTACCCTGTTCTAATGCTATTTTTGCTGTATGCCACCCAATAAAACCAGCACAACCTGTTAAAAGTATTCTCATTCTGACCTCACTGTCATTTGATATTCTGGAATAACTGCTTCTATTGATTTTTGTTCAAAAAGGATTTTTTTCAATGTCTCAATGGCATTATCTTCGCCATGGATAAGGAATGTATTTTCTGGCGGTTTTTCAAGTGATGACAACCACCACAAAATTTCATTCTGGTCAGCATGAGAAGAAAAACCATTTATCTGAACTACATTTGCTTTTACCTGTCTTTGCTCCCCTAAAATTCTTACCTGTTTTTTACCACTGACAATTTCCCTTCCCAATGTACCTTGTGCCTGGTAGCCAATAAACATAATCGTGCTTTCTAGCCTGCTGATATTGGTAATCAGATGATGCTTGATTCTGCCACCTGTACACATCCCTGAGCCAGCAATGATTATGACTGAACCCTTGACATGGTTGATTGATTTTGATTGCTCAACTGTCTCTGTGGGATGAACAAGAGACATTTCAAAGGGATTTTCTTCAATGGTTCGAACACTTTCTCGCAAAAATTCCGGATATTTTTTGAAAACCTCTGTAACCTTTATTGCCATTGGGCTATCGATGAAGGTAAGAAGGTGAGGAATTCTGTCCTGCTGGAGAAGTTTTTTCAGGCAATACAAAAATTCCTGGGTTCTCTCTATGGCGAAACTTGGAACCACAATATTTCCACCATTTTTTGCTGTTTGAGAAATAGTTTGAGCGACTGTTTCATAACATAGATAATCCTGTTCATGGATTCTGTCACCGTATGTTGATTCAATTACAAGATAGTCAATTTTTTCCAGTCTTTTTGGCTCTGGCAGTAGTGGTCTGTTTGGTCTTCCAAGGTCTCCAGTAAAAACAATATTTTTCTCTGTTTTTTTATCCAGAAATTCAAAGATGGCAGAACCAAGGATATGACCTGCATTATGACATTTCAAGACAAGGTCTCGGGAAATTTCAATGGAATCATTACTTGGAATTGTTTGAAAATGGTCAAAAACATTATAGGCTTCATCAACCGTATAAAGGGGAACTACGGGATGTTCTGGTTTTTTCCCTTTTAACTGATGCCTGCGAATTTTTTTTTCAGCATCTTCCTCGTATAGCTTTGCTGCATCAAGCAAAGCAATCTTTGCAATTTCAATTGTTGGCGCTGTTGCATAAATTGGTCCATTAAAACCATCCCTGACAAGACAGGGAAGAAAACCACAGTGGTCAAGATGGGCATGGGTAATAAAAATTGCATCAATCCTGGCTGGCTCCACAGGAAATTTTTCCCAGTTTCTTGACAGGTACTCTCTTTCCTGGTATATCCCACAATCAATAAGGAAATTCTTTCCTTCAAAGTTTAAGAGATGCCTTGAGCCAGTGACATTTTTTGTTGCTCCATAAAATGTAATTGAAAACACTATTTCTCCTTGAACATATCAATAAAAAGATGTTTTCAGCAAGGTCAGATCTCAAAACTTTTTATTTTTTCAATGAATTCCTTGAATCTCTGATATGTGTTTTTCTTAACTTCAGATGTTGTTGCAGAAAATGTAGCAATGGGTTGTTTCTTTGCTGCGACATCCATTTCAATGAATGTCTTCTCAACACCTGTTCCACCTGTTGTGCAGAAAAAGGCTACATTTTTAAATTTTTCTCTGTTCTGCATAATATAGGTTCTTACTGCTGGCGCCATATTTGCTGCCCAGACAGGAGTTCCGATAATAATAATGTCATAATTTGCCGGGTCTTTTTCTATTGGTTTTATTTCTGTAAGTTCCCTTTTCATGGCATCTTTTCCACCAGACATAAATCCCTTAATCCCTGAACGGTTCTTCTGGTCAATAATTTCTTCAATATCACACGAAAGAAATTCAGCAATTTCCTGCGCAATCTTTTTTGTTGTTCCTGTCCTTGAATAATAAACAACAAGAATCTTTTTGTCCATACTGCCTCCTGAGTACGTTTTTTATGTCGTCAGGAATTCTCACTGGTTTAAGATTTTCATTCACGCAAACAATAGTTATTTTTGCCTGACAGCACAATACTCCATCTTTCATAACCTTTTGTTCGAATGTAATTGATGTGTTACCAATTTCCAGAATCTGGGTTTCAACATCAATAATGTCTTTGTATCTTACCGGTCTTTTGTATTCTATTTCTGCTTTTGCAACAACGAAAGCAATACCTTTTTTCAAAAGTTCTTCAGTAAAAAGGCCTTTTTCTTCGAAATACTCGGTTCTTCCTTCTTCAAAAAACTTCAGGTAGTTTGAATAATAAACAACTCCACCCGCATCAGTATCGTGATAATAAATCTTCTTTTTGACAGTTTTCATTTTGTTATAAAATATCACAAACGCTTTTATAGGGCAAAGATTGAAATTTTCACAGGGAGAAAAAATGAAAGAAATAAGGATAGGTTTTTTAGGATGTGGTGGGCATTCATACAGTCATTTGAGGAATTTAAAAGCGATTGAGTATGTTAAGGTTGTAGGTGTTTTTGACCCGAAAAAGGAAAATGTTGAAAAATTTGTTAAAGAAGCTGGAAATGTTGAAGTTTATGAAAGTGACGCTAACCTTATCAAAAAAGGAAATCTTGATGGTGTTGTAATAAACAGCCCACATACCCTGCATTTCCCACAGATAAAGCTTGCGCTTGAAAACGGTGTAAATGTCCTTGTTGAAAAGCCAGCTGTTGTTAATTATAAAGAAGCACAGGAAGTAAAAAAACTCCTTAAAAAGACCAGGAAAGTTTTTGTCGTGGGGTATCAACGTCATTATATGAGCAATTTCCTTGGTGCAAAAAAGATACTGGATGAAAAGAAACTCGGGAAGCTTGTTTTTGTTTCAGGTTATCTTGCTCAAGACTGGATAAATATTGTGAGAAATACAAAAAGGGTGTGGAGATTTGACCCAAAGTTTTCTGGCGGTGGACAGTTGACTGACTCAGGAAGCCATTTTGTGGCAATGCTTTTCTATCTTACTGGTTTGACTCCTACAAAGGTTGCATCTTTTATTGACTATCGCAAAATGAAGGTTGATATTAATACTGCCTTCATTGTGAACTTCAAAGAAAAGGTTATTGGAAGCTTTGGGATACTTGGAATAGATCCGTCTTTCAGGGAGGCGCTTTTAATATGGGGTGAAAAAGGCGTTATTAAGGTAAGTGGCTATGGCGAAAATAGTTATGTCCATTATTATGGAAAAAAAGAACCACAGCCAATCCCAGAAGTAAAATCAGAAGCAGGAAGTCCTGCAGCGGATTTGATTGCGTGCATTAGAGGAACAAAAAATCCGCAGACACCATTTGAAGTGGTTGAAAAGGTTGCGCTACTATCAGACAAAATTTATGAATCATTCAGAAAAAGAAAAATTGCAGGATTTTGAATTAATTTATTGAACCCTTTTCTTTTTCTTAATTGGCTTTATTCCAAGGGCTTTCAGGTTTCCATCAGTCGTTTTTTTGTAGCTTACCTGGATGTTTTCTCCGGCATTTAATTTTTTAAGATGACTCATAGGTGCGAAAAACTTTGTCTCAGTTCCCTCTGCATCTTTTATTGAAAAAAAATAATGTCCTGTATCAACCTGCACAACCTCACCTTTATTTTTTGTTAACCTCTGCGATGCAATATCATTATTTATTTCTATGCCATCGCAAATAGCAACAAAAACAGTAAAACAGGTGAGAACTAAAAGATTATGCTTTCTCATGTTTTCCCCAAAATCTCCATGAGTTTTTCCCTTCCTTTTACATAATCAGGGCTGTTTGTTTTTCTTTTTCCACATCCACTGTGCCACAATGAATTTGAAGGATTGTCAAACCTGCATATCTCAAGGGTTGAAGGAATTTTATCAAGTATCATTTTGTATAACCTTCTGGCTTCAATCGTAGTGCCATAGTCAATACCTAATTTTTGCAAAACCCTCATATCTCTCAACTGATTTGAAAGACCACATTTTCCAAGTGAATGAACACAATAATTTTCTTTTGTCCATGAAGGGCAGGGTGCACACATCATCCAATCGGCTCCTTCAACAAGAGTGATTTTTACGTCTTTCTCTTTTATAACGAGTTGCAGCAGTTCAGGGAGATTGTCATATGCTTGAGTTGGTTTTACTTCGCTGCCAAACTGGCACACAGAACACAAAAAAAGATGGGGTCTAACTCTTATACCCCTGTACTTCGCTTCATACATCGCCTGTAGAGAATCTCTTTTACTTTTCTCAAGGTCATCAACAGTCCTTGGTGGAATAATTATCCTAATGCCTTGATTTTTTGCTCTCTGTGCCAGATAACTTTTTGAGTATTCATTACAGTATTGAACAATAAGAGAAAGCTGTAACTTCCTTGATTTCTCGTAATATCTCTTTTCAGCATCCTGGCATGCTGGTTTGCCATCAATAATACATATTCCCTTGAGTGACTTTATTTTATTAAGAATTCTGATGACAAGTATCCTGGCTGGCAGGGTAATGCCAGGGACAAGGTCAATTTTTTGTAAGATATCGAGGTCCCTTTTCCTTTCAATAAATGGCTGTCTTTCTCCAGTATTCTGAAATGAGAAAATGTCTCCTGCATTACAACAAAGTGTTACTGGAATATCTGGATTTTTTTCAATTGTTTCAAGAATTTTCAGTAATTGAGGATCTTCAAGCCCTGAAGGTTTTTTCCCAAGTCCACATATCAGACACAACACTTGAGAAGGTCTGAGGGTTAATCTGTCATACATTTTCTCCACAATTATTTTGCCTTTATAACTTCAAACAAAATCAGGATGATGTCAATAATAAAAAGAACAACAATTGCTATCTCTGCAACAACCATTCTACTTGTTTGAAATCTTTCCCATTCCTTGGCATACAATGACTCAATCACATTCAGCTTGTTTCTCACAGCCATCTTCCATCTGTCAAGATAAAAGCGGTTTGAGGCAGCAGTGTAAACTTTCGCAAGATACAGGTCCCCCACAAGTTTCAGAAAATTCTCAAGCCTATCTATGACATCTGAAATATCAAGTTTTATCCTTGAAAGCCTGCTTAATACAGATGAAATTGTAACTATTTTCAGTTTTCTTTTTCTCTGTGCTGCAAGGTCATCATATGCGTTTTCAATTGCTTTATCAAGAATTGAATCATATACCCGCAATTCAAGAAGCTGTATTACTGCGAATTCAACGACATCAAGAATATCATAGGTTTTTTGCGGATCGTATACGAATGCTGAACTCCAGTCAATAAGGGTCAGATCATCTTCATAATAAGAAAGCGCGTATTTCAAAGCATCTTCTTTTTCCTGGCTGCTCAGCTTTTCTTCTGCCCGCAGAATCCTACTGATTGTATCTCCATAATCTTTTAATAATGTGTTTGAGTCAACCATATTATCAAATCCATGTATCCAGAAAATAACGTAATCTTCCCAGTCAGATTCAGGTGATTTGGTTGGTCTTATTGCTGCTGGAATAATTTTTTCAATAGTTTTGTTTAACCACTCAATCGCAAGGTTTCTAATTTCAACGCTTTCCTGGACATACCTATTTAACTGAACTAGAGATTGAAGCTCACCTTCAATTTTTGATGTAAACCTTATTGTTATTACTCCGAATTCATAAATCTTCATCTCAGCCAGAATTTCAATTCCAGAATTAAGTTTCTGTTTACCAAGTTTCAGCAAAAGAGGGGGAATACGGTACTGGACATAACCGGGTATTATTCTGGTACCTGAAAGAAGAGCTTTTTCTGCCTGTGAACCAAGATTTGTTTCAAGCAAGCCAAGATCAATTTCGTCGGCAACATCAAAGCACCAGTACATCATCAGGTGGCCATCAATAATTCTCATTTTTGTGATTCAAGCCACTTTATCAGTTGCTCGTCAGTGCCTTCCTTGATAAGTTTTTGCATTTCAGGGTCTTTCACATCATCAAACGTTTTTGCTCCGATTTTTTCCCTGACCATCATCGCAAGGTTTGCGGTTTGAGCTGCCTCCCTTATTTCTTCCCAAATAATTGTCGGGACTGGTCCATGCCTGCTGGGTACATGTCCCATGGTCGATGCGTCAGGGATGTGTTCGTAGGCAGTATCCCACTGATCACGCCAGGGATAATTGAGTGCAAAAAATGCGACACCAACGCAATTTCCTGGTTGTGATGGTGCTATTCTGATGCCTGGTTCTCTTGCTGTCTTATCCCACAGACATGGTGTTGTATACCACATCCATGGTTTGTTCAGATAAATTTCTTTTTTCTTAGGATTGTCATAATAGGGAGAAAATACATGGAGACTGTATGGAATCCAGAAATCGCAATAAGGAGCAAGAATCTGAAATGTAGCGAGTTTTGCTGATTCTCCAGGGTTGTAGGATATTCTTATTTTTGGGTCTATCTGTTTTATTGCTTTTGCCGGCTCAATAAAACGGACAAGTTCTGTTTCTGTGGTTCCACCTGGCTCATCTCCAACATAAACAAAATAATCTTCATAATCAAGTCCAAGTTTTCTTATTCTTTCAACAAATTCTTTTGCATTTTCAGGTTTTGGAGCACCTATTCCAAGTAATCTAATTCCCCATTTTTTCATCTCTTCCTTTGTCATTTCACCACGCCACACATTCATCCCGTGCTCAACAAAGTCCTTCATATACAATTCACCTTCATGAGGTCTTGTCCATCCATCGATGAGAACAGGTCTTTCTGGATTAATCTTTAAATTTGCCACCCTAACA
>JAMWCC010000040.1 GCA_023818375.1 Candidatus Omnitrophota bacterium
AAGAAATCTAAACGACGCCTCAAGATTTCTCGCACTGCACCCGAACCCGACAAGTGCAAAAGAAGCAACGAGGGCAAGCTCAAGAAATATAAACAGATTAAAAAGATCTCCGGTGAGTATCACGCCATTCATACCTGTAATGACCAGAAGCAGAAGTGAATAATATCGCAATTTTGAAGTGTAGAATTTTTCAATATAATCAACAGAATAAATTGCGGCCACAAAAGAAATAAGGTTCACAATAACAAGCATCATACAGCTAAAGCCATCAAGTACAAAAACAACACCAAAAGGCGCTGGCCAGTTGCCCATCTTGTACACTGTCTCATGATTCAATGTCATAAGTGAAAGAAGAAGAAGAACAAAGGACGTAACAGAAGTAGAGACGTCAGGAAACCATCTAAATCTATGACTGGCTATAGGAATGAAGAAAGCAACCGCTGCTGGTATAATAATAAACAAAAACAGATTATCCATTTTTCTTTTTCTTCCTTTATTTAATGCTTTAGTTTATTCATTTCTGTAATATCAAATGTACCATATTTCTGGTATAACCTTATAGCAATAGCTACCATCAAACACAGAATTCCGAGTCCAATAGTGATTGAGATTAATACCATTTCCTGTGGAAGTGGATCCACACTTTTTGTAATCAACATATCTGGTCCAATAGAATCTTCAATAACAGGAGCTATACCCTGTTTTCTCCATCCAAGAAGTATCAGGAAAAGGTTTACGCTATATTCCATAATTAAGAAACCAAGAATCATTTTCACAATGTTTTTTTTGCAGGTTACACCATACATCCCAATCAAAAATAACAGGAAGCAAAGTGTATAAAGCATCAGGATTTCCCTTTTTTCGTAATATCGAAAAACTCGGTTGAAATAAGTATCCTTTTCCCGTTTATCTCAATTACACGTCTGACTGCAAAAATTATGAAGACCATGAAAAGACCGGCTCCAATGAATAAAGATACTACTATATTATAAAAAGGTATAAGACCTGCACTAAAACCATCAGATACGGACGATGGAAACATTTTCTTCATAAAATTATCAAAAAAGCCATTGCCGAATATAACCCCTAAATACGCCATCAACAAAAACAGTAGTGCCGAAAAACAATTAAATAGGTAGGCAGTGGTTTTACCGAGTATTCTTAGCACCATATCTTTGCCAAAAGCAAGTGTCATCAACATGAAAACACATGCAAAGACGATCCCCCCTGAAAAACCACTTGCCGGGGTTATATGTCCGGAAATTGTAAGGTAAATGCCGAATAAGAAAATCAGTCCCTTTATTGAACGGGCTGTGTTCTGAACAATTAAACTCATACCATGTTGGTTTTCTTTGTTGTTTTCCATCAATTTCATCCTTTCTTTTTTCTTTTACGACTTTGGACTCTCATTATTGCAAATGCACCCCATATACCTGCAAATAGTACGCAGAGCTGAGCAAACGCATCTATTCCCCTGTAATCAAAAATTATGGAAGTAAGAATATTCTTTGAACCTGTTTCTTCAAAACCAGAATATAAATACCTGTTGGAAGCCGCACCTTGAAATTCTGAAATTGCGGGTGCGCCAAATTTTGGTAAGCTGGAAAATGCCTTTACACCGTATACAAACAGAATAAAAAGCAATGCAATTGTGACTGTCAAACCAAAAAATTCCCTATCACCTTCAATTGTTACAAGATCATGTCTGATCGTTGCTTTTATGAGTATAATAATTGTCAAAACCTCAACAACAAGTTGTGTGCTGGCAATATCAGGAGCTCCAACAAGTAAAAAGCATATACTGACAGCAACACCGATAGCACCAATGGAAATAACTGCTGACAAAAGGTCAGTTGTTTCAAGAGCAATAATTGCACCAATTATCATAAAAACTATAAACATCCCAATCAATGTTTCAATCATAATGTCACCATTTTATGTAAATGTAAAGAAATATCAACATACCAAAGATTACCCATGTGAGATATGTTCCAAGTACTCCTGTATGCGCGGCCATAAAACCTTTTGTAAAATAGTCAACTGCTGATTTTAAGAAGTCGTAAATGTCGGTATATTTTTTCTCAGAATAGAAATATATTCTGTTAAGAAAAGCTGCTTTCTTTATTTGATTGTAAAAATCCGTACCCGAAATTGTCATTTCACTGGATTGTTTCTCTCCACCTATAAAGGATGTAATAATTCTTCTTTTTTGCGGAAAAAATATCGTATAGTAAAGTAATAGACCAAGCGCAAATCCAGACAACAGCAGGTAAATCGGCAAAGGTAAATTAAATATGCTATCCAAACTGACATCTGGCACAACTGGAATGATAAGTTTAAGTAATGGTATCCTGATAAAAAATATACCGAAAACCAAACATAAAACAGCAAGCAATACCATTGATATCAACATGATTGGATGAGATTCCCTAATATCTTTTGATTTCAAGTTTTCAGAAAAACTCCCAAGGAAGGTAGCATGAATAATCTTCATGAAGCTCGCAAGGGTAAGTCCACTACCAATCATTGCCATCACTATCCATAAAATCCATGACTGATCACCTGTTTTCCCTGATTCAACCAGTCCCTGGTAGATCATCCATTTAGAAAAAAATCCATTGAAAGGCGGAATACCGCTTATTGCAAAAGAAGCAAAAAGAAAACCTATAAAGGTCAAAGGCATACTTCTGCCAAGTCCACCCAAATTATCAAGATCTGTTGTTCCTGCTTGTTTTTCAACACTTCCTGCACCAAGGAAAAGACAGCATTTATATATTGCATGATTTACCATGTGAAACAACCCGCCGGCAATACCAATCGGGTTACCAGAAGCAATTCCAATTACCATATAACCAACCTGGCTTACAGCATGATACGCAAGAAGCTTTTTCATATTATGCTGAACAAGAGCAAGGAAAACCGCACCAACTATTGTTATCGCACCCATCAGACTCAACAAAAACCACATTGTTTCATGATAATTAAACAAATTTAAACATATCCTTGCCAATAAGTAAATGCCAAGCAACTTATCAAGGGATGCAGGAAGAAATGCCATCACGCTAACTGGTGCTTTTTCTGAAATTTCGGGAATCCATGTATGAAAAGGCATTGCTCCTGCCTTGGCAAAAGAGGCTGAAACAAGAGATAAAAACGCAGCCGCTGCAAGCCACCTATCTATTTCAACCTTTATTTCTGAAATATTCAAACTTCCTGTCAAAGCCCAGAGAATTGCAATTCCAAGAATTAAAAAGGAATCGCTACCACCAACAATAATAAGTGTTTTCTTGGCAGGATATGCTGCTTCAGGACCACCAAGATTTATCATAAGATATAGTGTAATTGCAAGAATTCCCCAGAATACAGACATTAAAATAAGATTGTTTGATAATGCAACGCCAATCGCAGCACCAATCGTCAACAGAAAACAACCATAATATCTACCAAGCAACCTATCAATCATCTTATAACTGTAAATACAAACAATGAGTCCAAAAAATGCTGTTCCGAGGAGCGTCAGATTAGTAAGATTATCCCACATAAACATTCCTTCCGATAAAGTCGGTTTTTTCACAAACAAAATTGAAATTGCTCCAAAAAGAACAAGACAAACATCAAAAGCAATGCCCCAGATTAAAATACGAGCTCTATCGGATAACAGAAAACATAGTAATCCAGCGATAACTGGAAGCCCTATTAAGTAGTAAATAATTTCCATTCACTCATCCTTTATACCAAGCCGCTTTTTCAGTTTTTTTGTTTTTTCCTGCGACAACGTAATAAGATCTCTACCATTAAAAAGTTTCTTTCTTGTGTTTGCATCATATACTGTTATTGCTCTTTCAGTACAACAATAACAGGGATCAACTCCAGCAAGAATTATTGTAACATCCGCAATGGTTTCACCAACACAGCTCGTCTTGAATGTTGGTATGTTTACATAACTTGGAGCCCTGATTTTATGGCGCACAGGCCTGCTTGAACCATCACTCCGCACATAATGGAAACATTCTCCCCTGGGAGCTTCATAATGACCTATTCCCTCACCTGGAGGGATCTCTCTAATTTCAATGGCAATTTCTCCTTTCACTTTCTTCAATCTTTCCAGACACTGTTCAATTATTTTTATTGACTCAAAACATTCAAGCAATCTTACCACTGCTTTAGAAAAAACATCTCCATCTTGACATGTTATAACCTTCCACTCAACAAGGTCATATGCCGCGTGCGGGCTATCTCTTCTTACGTCAATATCCACTCCTGATGCGCGGGCGATAGGTCCAACCGCTCCATAATCCTTTATATCCTGGGCAGTCAAAACTCCTACCCCTTTCAGTCTTGCTGCCAGAACAGGATCGTCAATTACCGATCCTGTGAGCATTTCAAGTTTTGGTTTTAATTCACCAAGTATCTTCTTAATGATGTCTATATCACCATTGTCAATATCTCTCCTAACCCCACCAATCTTCATCATAGCATAATGGTTCCTGTTTCCTGTTATCATTTCCATAATATCAAGAATTGGTTCCCTGTATTTCCATGCCCACATGAAAACCGTATTATAACCAAGGAAATGTCCAGCAAGTCCCACCCACAAAAGATGACTGTGCAACCTTTCAAGCTCGCCTATGATAGAACGGATGTATTTTGCCCTTTCAGGAATGTCAATTTTTAACAAATCTTCTACAGCATTGCAATAGGCAATAGGATGAGAAGTTGAACATATTCCACATATTCTCTCAACCAAGAAAGTAACCTGGTCCCAGTGCTTGCTTTCAGAAAGTTTCTCAATACCCCTGTGGTTGTATCCTGCCTTCCACTCAATATCAACAACAGTTTCGCCGTCACAATACAACTCAAAATATTCTGGCTCCTCAAAAAGAGGATGATATGGTCCCAGTGGTACGACTACTTTTTTCATTGTTCAACCTGCCTTTCAGCATTCTTTCTCAACGGATAAACCCCTTCAGGTAATTCATCTATCAAAAATCTTGTTAGCTTCGGATGATTTTTGAACTTTATGCCCAGTAGTTCATACATTTCCCTCTCTATATTCTGTGCGCCTTTTATTATGTTTGAGATTGATTCAATTTCAGGATTATTCCTGTCGATGAAAGTCTTTATAGAAACCATCAGATCCTCTGGATCAAATGAAAAATGATAAATAATTTCCATATTGTCAAGATTATCAACACCTGATGCAGTTACAAATCTCACACCCGGAAGAGAAAAAATAAATTCTGTAAAATCAAGGAGATGATTTTTATCAATCTCAATGTATGCACGCTTTTCATTATGCATAAAAATCTTCTTAATCTTATTACCAAATCTTTCCTTGATTTTTTCCAGTGTTCCCATGTTTTATTTTATCCTTTCAAGCAATCTAACGATGCCCGCAATCATAGCTTCTGGCTTTGGCGGGCAACCTGGAATATATACATCAACTGGAATAATAGTATCAATGGGCCCTGACATTGTATAACCATCCCTGAATATTCCACCAGTACAGGCACATGCACCAATAGCCACAACAAAACCAGGTTTCGGCATCTGCTGATATAAAAGTTTAATCCTATTAGCATTTTTGGTTGTCCCAATTCCAGTCACAAGCAAAACATCAGCATGTTTTACACTGCCGACAAGCACAATGCCAAATCTTTCTACATCGAACCGTGGTGTAAGGCAATCAAGTATTTCAATATCACAGTTATTGCAGGAACCTGTAGAAAGATGAAACACAAAAAGCGATTTTTTTAATGCTTTTGTTTTTAAATCAATTGCCATAAATCTCCCCTCAATATCCGAGTAATGCAAAAAGTACTGCCAGCATTCCAAACATTGTTAGCCAGCCCCAAGAAAATTTCAAAATCTGATCTGTCCTCAACCTCGGGTTTGTGTTTTTTATCAAAATAATCAGAATAAGTACTGCAAGATACTTTAGAATCCCCGTCAGGGGATTTCTAAATCCGCCCATAAAATAGATAACAAAAAAGCTAATCCCAACAGAAAGCAGAATCCATTTCATAAGCTTCAAAAGCGCCAGAGGAAACCCGGAATATTCAATAAAAGTCCCTGCTGCAATCTCTGTTTCGGCTTCTGAAACATCAAATGGAACATAACCAAGTTTTCCCTGAAAAGCAAGTAATGCAACGACAAAAGCAATAAAACCAGAAATATAACCAATATTTACACCATTTGTAATCTGATAGTCAGCAATTTTGTATATTTGAACAGAACCACTTTTTATAACAGGAACAAGAAGCGCAATAATAAAAGGAAGTTCATAACTCAAAAGCAACCTCAATTCCCTGCCAGCTCCCACTGAAGCAAGAACATTTCCTGACGAAGAACCAGCAAGAAAAATAACCACAGACGGGATAAGAAGTAGGTAGATAAAAATGAACAAGTCCCACTTTACTGGATTAAAGAAGATACTGGAAAGCAACAACGCCCCAGTGACTGTTACAGCAATAATACCAATTATGGGGCTTAATAGAAACATTGCTTGATTCGCTTCATAAGGAATCACTGTTTCTTTTCCCACCAGCTTCACAAAATCAGCAAAATTCTGCCACCAAGGTGGTCCCACCCGCCACTGCAGCCGCGCAGTTATTTTTCTATCAAGCCACCCGCTCATAATCCCCACAAGGGAAAAGATGAAAAAGCTGGCTATGATAAGTGAAAAATATCTCAAAATTTCCATTGTTATTTTTTTAATTCGTAAAATTGTGTCCAGCAAAATGCCTTTACAACTATGTTCTCGTTTATCTTGTGGATAAAAACATCTTCCTTTATGTCATCCTGTTCAATAATTTTTAATGCACCGTATGGACAGCTGTTAATACAGGAAAATCTTTCTTTTTCTGCAATCCTTGCTCCTGTGCATACATCGCATATTGATGTCAAATATTCAAGCCATTCAAATTCAATCGTTCCAAAAGGACATGCCATCGCGCAACTTTTGCAAGAAATACACAAAAAATTGGATCTTTTTATGACACCATCTTTTCTTTCTAGTGCGTTATTTGGACAAGCATTGACACATGGATAATCATCACATCTTCTGCAAACAAACAAAAATCCCACCAGTTCTCTCAGAGAAATAATTCCATTGTTGTCTGGATGAAAAATATAACTACATCTTACGAGACATTTCTCACATTTACTGCAAATATCATAATCTATAAACAGTTTTTTCATCATGCCCAAAGTCCAGGTTCGTTTTTTATCAAGTCATAGGTAAAAACAGGACCGTCCTTACATACAAAATACGGTCCTATAAGACAGTGTCTGCAATGCCCCACAGCACAATACATCTTTCTTTCCATAGAAAGATAAATATCCTTTTCCTTAAACCCTAGATCAAGCAGCTTCAATGTTGTAAATTTCATCATAACCGGTGGTCCACAAACAATAGCGACACTGTTTGAAATATCCATGTCAAGATTATCAAGGGTCTTAGTTACAAGCCCTTCCCCATACTTCCAGTTTTCATCCTTTTTGTCAACAGTTATCCTAAATGAAATCGGAAGTTTTTTGCATAAATCATGCCATTTGCCAAGTATTTGATCTTTGTAAATATAATCAGCTGGAGTTTTCGCACCACAGCAAAAAACAATTTTTTTATAATTTTTAATTGTCTCAATCAATGAATAAAAAAGCGCCCTAATAGGCGCAAGTCCAACTCCTCCGCCCACCAATAAAATTTCTTTTCCCACAAAGTTCTCAAGCGGATAAGGCTTACCATAAGGTCCCCTGATACCAACTATATCTCCCTTCTTAAGTTTGTGTATGGCACTGGTTACAAAACCAGTTTTCATTACAGTAACATCCATTTTTTCTTTCACAAATGGTGATGAAGATGGAGTAAATGGAGCCTCTCCAACTCCCGGTACTGTAAAAGAAATAAATTGTCCTGCCTGAAAAACAAATTCCCTCTCAGGTATAAGTACAATAGTTTTTATCGTTGGCGATTCTTCAATCACTCTTTCAACTTCACATTTTATTGGCTCATAAATATTCGAGTGTTTCATACCTGACATCCTCGGCTTTTCCATTAAAAACACAGGATAACACCTTCCTTTTATCAATTTTCCCAGGACACCCTGCTATACATCTACCACAACCAGTGCAGCCGACCATACCAAAGTGTTCAACCATATACATATATTTGCAGGCAAGACGGTTTTTGTATCTTTCCGATAGGAGTGGCCTTGGAGAAACGCCAGACGCCATTCTTGCATATCCTGGGAAAAGACAAGAATCCCATATTTTGCTTTTAAAAAAATGTTCTTCTTTACTAATATCCTCAAGAAAGAAACAAACACAAGATGGACATACATTTGTACAGCTTCCACACTGTACACAATTTTCCCAGATATCTTCCCAGACAAGAGAAGAAAAGACATTTTTAAATTCAGCATGAATCTTCTCAGGAATTTGAAATCTCTCATTTTGTTTCTTAATCAACGCACTTGAATTCTTTCTTATCTCATCCCGCTTTGATAGTTCATTACCATTTGCTTTTCTTAAAAAACTACTATCCGACAACAATCTTTCTCCTTTCTGAGAGCCAATTTCCAGAATAAATCCATTTTCGACCAGTGTAAGATTCAAATCATATCCATCATTAGGAAATGGACTCAATCCAATCTTTTCACAAAAACACACTGACAATGGACGCTTGCAATCAATAGACACAATAAAGGTATTCTCCCTTCTTTTTATATAATTGGGATCCTTATAGTCACCATTCAAAAATACGCTATCAAGAATTTTAAGCCCACCAAGATCACAATTGGAAACTCCAATAACAACTCTTTTCTCTGAAGCATCAACTTCAGGAACAACTCTCTCTTGGAATGGAAATAGAAAGAATTTTAATGGCTGAACCGGTCTGACATATCCAAAAATTGCATCTTCGATACTTTCCTCAGATACCTCTTGGTAAAGAAGATGGGTATTGAATTGAAATGGAGCAAAAACAATGTAATCTTTTGTCCATTGAGTAACTATTTCCTTCCATCTCTGATTTTCAATAAAAAAGGTTTCCATTTTTGAACTTTGTGAATAAATTCACTAATGCTTTTAAAAAAAGTTAGAAGATAATTTAACACAAAATTTTTGTATGTCAATACCTATGGGGTCATAGGTGCCTACGACCCTCTAGTTGCTCATGTCTATTTTTAAACAGCCAAATTTGTCAAGATTTTTAATTTCAATTGTAATTTTGTCGTCTGATCTCTTTATTTTTCCAAGCTTTGAAAAAATTGTATTTATATTTTTTATCCCCTTAAACTCTGTAGGATCAAGCAAAACATTGAGCACATTGATTTTTTTTCCTGAAAAATTGATAAAGAATATAATGAAACCATTTTTTGAGATTCTCACAACAGGCTCAACCAAAGGCTCTGAACAAACAACAGACCTTTTGATATCTGAAAGAAACCAGGTAAAAACATCGGGAATTTCACTTTTAAAGGTTGTAGGTACGAACTGACTTAATTCATCCACTCCACCCCTTCCGTATGGTTTAAGTGGTATTGCTGGTTTAAAATAGGACGGTCCAGGTAGAAATCCCATGATTATTGCTTTCCCTTTACCATATTTATTTATGATACAGGATGGCTCACCATTCTGATACCTTGCGATTACTGTACCGTTTTCTGGTTGAAATGTCTGTCTGTAGCCATAGATATCAAAGGAAATTTTTTTCTTTTCAAAGGAAAAAACAACCTGATCAAGTGGTTTTTCATGCAATAATTCAAGCTTTGGTCTGAGTGCCAGCACCTTTTTTTCTAATTTCGAACTCTTTATTCCATAAACAGGTAAAAGTGTTTCTAATGGCTTATTGTAATGATCAAAAAATCCGCCACCAGCAACTGAGATTAGTGTTCCTCCGTTTTCAACCCATTTTCTCAGTTTTTCTGCTGCATTTGGCTTAATATGATCCCCTATCCAAATGAAAGCTTGGTAGTTGTCTAAATAATCTTGCGCTATATCTTCCTCTGAAAGAATATCACATGGATGGTGGAGGTGTCTT
>JAMWCC010000103.1 GCA_023818375.1 Candidatus Omnitrophota bacterium
TAGCTCACATTCTATAGAAGAAAAATTTGATGCCGACAGAGCAAATTTTAGACTTGGGCAAAAGAGTTTTAAAGAATTCGTTTTTTTACAGAAGGAGAAAA
This sequence comes from Candidatus Omnitrophota bacterium, assembly GCA_023818375.1. Classification (GTDB taxonomy): domain Bacteria; phylum Ratteibacteria; class UBA8468; order B48-G9; family DTJG01; genus DTJG01. The sequence continues at coordinate 102 of JAMWCC010000103.1, forward strand.
ATCAATACTTAAAGAGATATTTACTGCAATATTGCAACTTGCAGATAGTCCATCTGTTAAAGTCAGGAAAGCTGTTGGATGTTATCTTGGTTTATTTGGGGATACTAGAGCCATCCCTGTTTTGGAGAAACTCCTTGCAGGTTCAGATGAATGGGTAAGATATGAATCTTACTTTTTTTAATAAAGACGGTATCAAAAGGAAAGGATCCCGGAAGAATAAGGTCAATACAATTGTTAGGGGAATTAAAGGCGCAGGAAGCGATCCCCATTTTAACAACTTATCTTAAACAGGAGGCAGATACTGAGAAGATGTTAACTATTTAATACGCCTGTATTTATGCACTCAACGAGATTGATACGTAGAACCCATTGATGTTTTAAAAGAATATGGACTGAAACATAAATATAGTAGTATTGTATTAACGAGTGCGAAGGTACTGATTTTGAAAAAGAGAGAAGAGGTAGTAGATGTGTTAAAAAGTCTTTTGAAAAACAAAAACCCTGATATGAACCATCAGGCATGAGAGATATTGATAGATGACAAAGAAAAAAGTGGGATACCTGTATTGATAGAATTACTTGGTAATAATCGTTATTATGATTTAGCTAAGGGCAAGCTTAAGGCAGTGATTGGGCAAGATTTTGGGAGATTGCCACCTGTAGTGAGTAAAAAGACGCCTGAAGAATATAACAACAAATGGAAGGACTGGTGGGAGCATAACAAGGATACTTTCCAGTTTCCTGAGAAAACGCAATAGATGCCAGATAATTTTATAGAACTACATTTCCATCTTGAACTCGTCAGTTTTTCAATTGCTAAACTTTTTAAACATTGACAGTGGTTTCTATTTCGGGTAAAACTATTTTGAAAGGAGGTGATGGGTATGACAAAAACACAAAGGCAAGAATCACACTCCCGCCCACCAAAAATTATTCAAAAATTACATCCACCAATGTTGAGTACACATGGTAAGCATAAAATGTTTTCAAGACGGCTTGAATCAAGGAAAGGAAGGTGATCAATATGGCAAGATATATAATGCTAAGTACTTTAACATCTCAGGGTGCAGAAACCATAAAGAAAGATCCTGAAAGAATCAAGCAGGTTAACAGTGAAGTAGAAAAAATGGGCGGAAAAATAGTTTCCCAGTATGCTGTTCTTGGTCCTTATGATTTTATAACGATTCTTGAAGCGCCTGACAATGAAACAGTGACAAGGATTTCCCTCGAAATTGGCGCAAGGGGAAGTGTTAAAATACTTACGCTTGCAGCAGTTGATGTGGATGATTTTATAAAGGGTATTAAAAATAAATAAGTTAGCTGGAATTTTAAAAGATTAAAACAAGCTTGTTTTCAAAAGAGGAGCTTGAGTTTCCTGAATATTTTTCATTTAGAATTGTTGTGTTAGCCGTGGGGAACTTTTTCTGATGACAAGAATAATCATAAGACCATTTAAAGTAGAAGACAGGGATTTTGTGAGGTATCTATGCTGTGAAACTGCATTTTTCGGCAAGCCAGCAGAAAAATTTTTTGAAGGAAGAGAAGTTCTGGCAGACATTTTAACAAGATATTTTACGGACTTTGAACCAGAGTCCTTATTCATTGCTGAAATTGATGGAGTCAAGGCTGGTTATCTTGCTGGAAGTAGGGACATCAAAAAACTAAAAAAAATATTTAAGATGAAAATTCTTCCTGTCGTAATTATTAAAGCACTACTTACAGGAACAATTTTTAAAAAAAAGAATATGGTTTTCATATATAATTGTGCAAAATCATTTTTTAAAAAGGAACTTTTTTTTCATGATTTTTCAAGTCAATACCCAGCAACATTGCATATCAACGTTGACAGTGGCTATAGAAATATGAAGATTGGTGAAAAACTCGTTGAGCAATATTATGATTATCTAAGAAAACAAAATACCAAAGGTGTCTTTCTTGAGACAGTTTCAGAAAGGGCAGTAAAATTCTTTCAAAGGATGGGTTTTTTAATCCTGCGCAAACAAAGGATTTCTTACTATTCTCATTTAACAGATGAAAAAGTTTATAGATTTACACTTGGAAAAAAGCTGCTCTAAAAATTAATGTTATTCAAGCAAGAAGTACTGAAATAATTCCAACAAGGAATATTCCATCATAGACACCTGCTCCACCTATGCTCATCATTCCATGGAAATTACCAAGATTTCCCATGTTCATTAAATCAGCACCTATAAGCACCCCAAGTACACCACTTATGTATGCAACTGGGATTTTGTTTTGAGGAGAGAATAAAAAAGCAAGAAAAGCAGAAACAATAGGTGGAATTAGTGCTGGAATTTGGACTCCCATTCCCGGAACTACTGAAGAAAGATGATAACATGCGATTGATGAGATTATTGTTGAGAAAAACAAGGGAAGAAATTTAACTTTAGGTAAAAGATACAGACACAAGATTAAAGGGATAATTGCACCACCAACATTTATTGCGATTACCTGGGTATCAGGAGAAACATCAGGAAAAAGTGTCCCATAATAAGATAGGGCAGACACAAAACCTGAATGTGTTTTTACAGCAACCGGGATGTTAATAAAACTACCTACAAGAGAAGCAAACATCACAAAGAATGCGACAAAAGGTGATAACCCGATTTTTTCAAGAGCGATTCTTACTGCATGAATGGGAAGAACAACAAAAAACAAGAAAAGAAGAATAAGGAAAAGAAAAAACAAAAAGAGAAAAGATAATGGAACAAAAAAAATCATGTTACATTGCCGGGGTCTTTAAATACTTTTACCGGATAATAATTTTCCATTACATCCTTTATCCATTTCATTGATTCAGACGGACTTTTCTTCCAGTTTACAGGGCAGGGCGAAAGGATTTCAATAAAACCCATTCCTTTATTTTGCATCTGCCACAAAAATGCCTTTTTTATTGCTTTTCTTGTCGCAAGAATTCCAGAGATGTCAGAAATACTTGTTCTTTCAAGATATGTCACGCCATCAAGAGAGGAAAGCAATTCGCATACCCTTATAGGATATCCATGTATGGTTGAATTCCTTCCTTTTGTTGTGGTTGTAGTTTTTTGGTTAAGTAATGTGGTTGGTGCCATTTGTCCTTTGGTCATTCCATAGACAGCATTGTTGACAAAAAATACAGAAAAATTTTCTCCCCTTGCTGCAGCATGAATAATTTCAGCTGTTCCAATTGCAGCAAGATCTCCATCACCTTGATAGGTGAAGACGATCCTTGTGGGCAGTAACCTTTTTATCGCTGTTGCAACTGCAGGTGCTCTTCCATGAGCAGCTTCTGTTACATCAAAATTGAAGTAATTGTATGATAGCACAGCACAACCTACAGGGGCTACCCCTATTGTTCTTTCTCTTATCCCAAGTTCATCAACAATTTCTGCAATAAGTTTCTGTATTATTCCATGTCCACAGCCAGGGCAATAGGTAGTTGTGTCAGAAGTTAAACTTTCAGGTCTTTGATAGATTGCTTTCATTTTTTCTTTATCTCCCTGTATATTTCATCAGGGTCAGGCACACCACCTCCTGGCCTGCCATAGAAAAATATTCTTGCTTTTGAATTTTTTGCGCTTAGCTTAACATCTTCTATCATTTGACCTAAATTCATCTCAACAACAAGAATTTTTTTTGCGTCTTTCACACATTCTGCAAGCGCCGTATAAGGGAATGGCCAGAGTGTTACTGGTCTGAACAATCCAATGTCCATACCCTGCTGGCGTGCCATTTCAACTGCTTCCTTTGCAATTCTTGCACATGTTCCAAAGCTTACCAGGATATAACTTGAATCCCTACAATAATAAGTTTCAAACCTGGCTTCTCTTTTTTCCATTTTTGCCCACTTTGTGGCAAGTTTCCAGTTGTGCGCTTCAAGAACACCAGGAGTTAAGAAGAGTGATTTTAAAGAGTTTGGTTTTCTTCCCAGGCATCCATCAAGAGCCCATGGCTTTTTTGGAAATCTCTTTTTCTTTGGCTTTATTCTTACTGTTTCGTACATCTGCGCAAGAAGTCCATCTCCATGTACAATAACAGGATTTCTGTACCTGTCTGCAAGATCAAAGGCAAGATAAGTATGCTCGTGCATCTCCTGACAGGACCAGGGAGCAAGTACTATTGTACGATAATCTCCATGTCCACCACCCCTTGTTGATTGAAAGTAATCTGACTGACTTGGAGTTACATCTCCAAGACCAGGGCCGCCCCTATTCATATTAACTATTACTGCGGGCAATTCACACCCTGCAAGGTACGATATTCCTTCCTGCATCAGAGATATTCCTGGACTTGATGAGGATGTCATAGCCCTGAATCCAGCTGCTGCTGCGCCAAATACCATGTTGATAGAAGATGTCTCACTTTCTGCTTGGATAAAAATTCCTCCCTCTTCTTCCATTCTTTCACTCATATATTCAGGAAATCTGTTCTGAGGCGTAATTGGATATCCGGCATAAAAGGCGCAACCAGCTGATATTGCACCCTCAGCAGATGCTTCACATCCATTAAGAAGTTTGGGTTTCATTTTTTCTGTACCCAAGAACCGTCAGGATTCTGATACCATTCCCCGGTTTTAACTGCTTTTAATTTTGTCTGCGCAAAAATATCCCTGAACGTTTGGCGTTGTTCAGGAGAAACATTGTTAATCCTGAATATTTCTTCAAGAATGATGCTTCTTTGTTTGTTTTCTTTTTGAACAATTTCTCTAACCTTTTTTGCAAGCTCAGGGTCTTGTGGCTGATTGACTATGGCAACCTGGTATTGGGTTGTTTCACCGATATATCCTGCTTTCTTATATTCAGCAAGCTCATCTGCCCACGATTTGATCTGGCTTATTGCTTCTCTAATTTTTGGAGAATCAGTTTTTATCTCTGATGAAATAGAGGCATCCTGCGCAAAAACAGGTGTCGCAAAGAAATTTTGTAATGCATAAAAAATATTATTGGTATTTTTTGATTCCAGCATTTTTTCAATGTTTTCTGCTGCCTTTTTAATCTTTTCTTCTGGAAAGGTAACATAGATTGTCACCATCGCACAACCAGCAAGAAAACATATTAAACCGAGCATAAACAGATATTTTCTACTTTTCATATCCCACCCCCGTGTTTGGAAATTCTGGCATAATATTATAGTATATGTCAGGTATAAATGAAACAACCTGAAATATGTTAACTGGACAGAACAATCTTAAAGCATTTTAGGAAGAGGTCCAAAAGTATCAGGGGGATGTAAAATGAAAAAAATTGCTTTGATTTGTTTTTTATTTACAGCAACCTTCCTTTTTTCTCAAAGTGATAATTTTTATAACAGCAAGATTTTTGTTGAGCTGGATTGTTCACAGAAAATAAAGGATATTGCAGGTGAACTTGCTGATTGGTTAAAAAAAGGTACAGGAAAAGATTTTTCAATCACATCACAGCAACTTGATAATGGTATCTTTATACTGAACAAAGACTCAAAACTTCTACCCGAAACTTTAAGTAAGGCGTTGCGAGAGAAAAGAAAGGAATCATATGTAATATCCGGTAGCAATGATAAATTATTGATATCAGGAAATTCTGAGACGGCGATTATGTATGCTGTTTACAGATATCTTGAAATCCTTGGATACAGGTGGTTTTTCCCTGGAGAAAACTGGACAATAATACCACAGCTTAAAAAGATTAATGTAAGCGTCAATCTGGTTGAAGAACCTGCTTTTATTCAGCGAGATTTTTTTGGAACAGGTGGATTTGGTGGACGACTTCCGATTGATCCTGAAATGAAACTTCAGAAGAGATGGGAAGAATGGAAAAAGAAAAACTATCTCGGCGGTGAAATTAGAATCAGCGGCCATGCCGGAGAAGCATTTAATACAGCACACAAAAATATACTGCTCCAACATCCTGAATACCTTGCAGAAATAAACGGAAAAAGGCAGCCATGGAGTCCTGGAACAAAACCATGTTATTCAAATCCAGGGTTGATAGAGCTTTATGTGAAAGATAGGGTTAATCAGCTGAAAAGACAGGTTGACACAGACCCTGATGGACCTGGTTCATTTGCTGTAAGTGTTGAGCCATCTGATGGCGGCGGACACTGTGAATGTGAAAATTGCAGAAAGATTGGTTCTGTCAGCGACAGGGTGTTTTCACTTGCCAATCATGTTGCGAAAGAGGTGGCAAAACAATTTCCAAAAAGATATGTAAGTTTGCTTGCATACAATGAGCATGCAGCAGTTCCCTCGATTGAGCTTGAGCCAAATGTCTATGTTGTTGTGGTTCCATATGGATTTCAAAGGACAGGGTACTCTGGAGATGAATTAATTGAGATGTGGGGTAAAAAAACTAAATTTTTTGGCTTGTATGACTACTGGTCAATCCCTGACTGGAACAATGATATGCCTGGTTTTAATTATCTGGAGACACCTGCAAAAAAAATTAGATTCTGGAAAAAAAGCAATGCGGCTGCTTTCCTTTCAGAAAGCACATACAGCAGCGGTGCTATGGGAATTGCGTGGTACCTTTCCTCAAGGTTATTATGGGATCCTAAGATAGATGAGAAAAAGGTTCTTGATGATTTTTACTCAAAAGCTTTTGGTGAGGCGCGTGTACCTATGCAGAGAATGCTTGAAAGATGGGCAAAATCATTTATGTTAACAGACCACGAACTTGCTCTGTCTTTCAGGGATATTGCTGAAGCTGATAGGGTTGCAAAAAATCCTGAAATTAAAGCAAGGATAAATGATTACAAAAAGTATGTTCAGTATCTTAGGTTGTTCTATGAATATCAAGCAGCAAAGCCAGGTAGTCCTGAGAGAAGACAGGTTGTAAGAGACCTGCTTGATTATATGTGGCGGATTTACGATTCTACGATGGTACATGTTTACAGAATGCATCAATTGATTGTCAACAGATATGAAAAAGATGAAGAATTAAAAAAGGAGTGGGATTTTAAAAATAAAGAAAAATGGGAGAGCATTAAACCAATCTCGACTGAAGAGCTTGATGAGATGATAAAACAGGGTATAGAAAGATATAGACCTTATGAGTTTGAATACAGAACATTCAATATTGAAAATCTTGTGCCGATTATCAGGGATATCAAGCCGTTGTCTGAACAAAAGTATATTTCAACCCATGAATTCTGGGGAACACACAGGTTTAAATTTTTTGTACCTGATGGAATAGATAAGGTAATTTTGAAAATAAGGGTTGGGAGAAGAGAAAACCATCCCGGAGACAGGGTTATTATCAAGAGTCCTTCTGGAGATGTGTTGTTTGATTCTTTTATTCCACCTAATGGAGAAATAAATGATATTGAGGTCAGGATAGAAAAAAAGGGACTTTATTCAATGACAGTATCAGACCAGAAAAATACATTTTCAATTATGTATCCTGACTGGCTTGGTTTTGTGGTTGTGGATAGTATCGTGATTTCTGACTGGCAAAAAAGGGTTTATTTTTATGTACCATTTGGTACAAAACGGCTGGCGATGTACTGTGAAAGTGTGGTTCCAGTGAAAATTTTTGATGGTGATGGAAAGGAAATAAATTACCAGGGAACAAAAGTAATCGTTGCTGATGTACCGGCTGGTCAGGATGGCAAAATATGGATGCTTTCACATCACAAACTGTATACTCCATCTCCTGTGATGTTCAATGTACCGATGGTTTTCGGTTTTAGCAAAGAAACAATGATGATACCTGCTGAGTGTCTGAAAAATTAGCCCATTACTTCTTTAAGCTCAACTGGTCTTTTTTCTTTCTCACTTATTAGAGATGCTTCCATGAAGGCAACTATTTCAAGTGTTTCATGGATTGAAAAAGGTGGTTTTCCAGATTGAAAGAATTTCATAATCTCTTTTATCAACATAGAATACATTGGAATATCAGGGTTATACGTTGTGTGCCTAATTTTCTTTTCTCCATAAACAGTCATTCCATAGGAAGGTAGCCCCTGTTTGATACCCCTGTATGTTCCAATTCTCCCATCTTTCCACAGACCAACAGCAATATCGGCGCTATCAGAATTTATAACTTCAACTGAAACGCACCCTGTTTTCATCACAGAAAACAATATCTCGATACCATGGATTCCGTACCAGAAAAATCCTGGCATTACATCTACTCTGCTCTCAGAAGAAAATGCATCACAACCAAAAACCTTTCCTATTTCAGTATCATTTCTTACTTCAGTAATATTTGCATCAAACCTCAGTGCAGAACAAGAAAAAATTGGGCAGTTGTATTTTTCAGCCATCTCAGCAATTTTTACTGCGTCCTGATAACTTGCAGTAAATGGTTTATCGATGAAAACAGGCTTGCCTGTTTTTAGGACTGGCTCTGCCTCTTTAAGATGACGTCTTCCATCAACACTTTCAAGTAACACCGCATCAACGACTTTTAGCATTTCTTCAATAGTATCATAAAGTTTAACATTGTATTTTTCAACAAGTTCCTTTGTAAATCCTTCAACACGGTTGTAGCTTAAATCAAAGTCTCTACTGAATGTTGGAACACCTGCAATGACCTTTCCACCCGAAACATGAAATTTGTCAGTTGGGTCATTGATAACTTTTGTAAAGGCAGGAACATGGGATGTATCGAAGCCAATGATACCAATTTTTATTTCATTCATTTTTTACCCCCTTCACCTTAGGAAATATTTTTCCACCTTTTTAAACGCGTCTATGATATCACATATTTCTTTGTCTTCATAGCCTTCATGAATACCAAGGGTCATATGATCTTCAAGTGCTTTTTCAGCCACAGGACACGCATGATTATAATCAACCTTTCTTGCCTGAGGCAGAGACCATGGAAGCTGGGAAGTTCCGAATGTACGTTTATCAATAATCCACCTTGCTTGATACATTGGAACCACATATTTTTGTCCAACAGGTATCCCTTCTGCTGAGATAGCCTTTGCAAGAATTTCATTACTCACTCTTAATTTTTCTTTTTCCACATGTACAAATAAAAACCATGGGTTAGGTTCTGATTCCGGCTCAGCGAGATGAATTCTAAATGCTTTAAGTTCATTTTCGAAACCTTGTTTAATCTGGATATAGATTTTTCTTCTTTTCTCTGCTATTGCTAACATTTTTTTCAGTTGTTGTCTTCCAATGGCTGCCTCAAGTTCAGTCATTCTGTAATTCAATCCAGCAAAAAGGTTTGTTGTTTCGTTGCTATTAAATGGTTTTCCTCTATCTGCAAATCGTTTTGCGTCCCAGTACAAATCTTCATCATCAGTCAATACCATGCCACCCTGTCCGCCACTTGTTGTATGTTTTCCACTCATCAAACTGAAGGCTGAAAGAGTTCCGAATGTACCAGCGTATTTACCCTTAAATTTTGCGCCGTGAGCCTGGGCACAATCCTCAATCACAGGGATTTTATGTTTTTGTGCAATTTTACAAATCTCATCAATTCTCGAAGGAAAACCAGCGATGTGAACAACAATAATTGCTCCTGTTTTTTCAGTAATGTTTTCTTCAACGGACTGCGGTGAAGGATTGAGAGTATGGTAATCGACATCACAGAAAACCGGAATACATTGTTGAAAAACAATCGGCATTACAGCTCCAGGGTCAGTAATGGGGCTGGTAATTACTTCACTTGCTGGTTCAAGATGAAGGGATGCAAGGGCAGAATGTATCGCCGCTGTTCCAGAACTAACCGCTGTTGCAAATTTTCTTCCGAAAAATTGTGCAAATTCTTTTTCATATTCATCAACCTCAATTCCGCCATATCGGTCAAGGGCTTGATTCCCTGTCATCGTTTTTTCAATGACTCTCATCGCTGCTTGCTTTTCTTCTTCATCAAACATAATTCTTGCTGGCATTGGACTTTTTCTTACTGGACTTCCGCCATAAATTGCTAATTTTTCCATTTCCATTTCTCCTTTTATCTGGTGCTTGTAAACCATCTTCCAAGATCTTCTGGAT
>JAMWCC010000045.1 GCA_023818375.1 Candidatus Omnitrophota bacterium
CATCATAATTACAGTGCTTCAAAAGGGTATAAACATTCTGCCTCTCAGGGCAAAAATACAACCCTTTGACCTGCATGATGTCTGATGTAAATGCTATTAGCTGGGCAATTTTCCCCTTTCGTACTTTTGCTTCATAGATATCATTTTCAAATTTTTTCAGTTTTCTTGTGATGTCAGCAACATCTGCCAGTGCCTTTTCAGAGTCAGCCCAGGCAGGACCTATATTTCCAATGGGTCCATATAAATAAAGCTGGTTTTCTTTAATGCCTGCCATCAGATATGCAAATAGTTTCGTCTTTATTGCTTCACCACCTACAAGATAGCTTGCCATTGGAAGATTCCATTTTCTGCTGGCTGCTCTCATAATGTCAGCACCAAGACAGATTCTCCCAATCCCCGCATCCCAACCATAAACCCAATCTTCCATCATAATACCTTCAAAAGCCCTGCTCTTGCCAAGTTCAAATAAATCGAGTCCTGAAGTATTCATGTCATTGTTGTTACCGATAAAGGCAAACTGCATGGGTCCTGCTTGAAAGTTCGGAGCAATGAGTTTCATTGTTGGAAAATGTTTTTTGATTGCATTCGTTGCGTGCTTATAAAATAAAACAGTGTAGTCGTTAATAAATTTTTTTGTATGGTAAAACATGCGAGCATATTCTATTTTTCCGTCTTCTAATTTTTTTCTATCAGTTTCAGGATAAACCTGGTCCCATGATTCCTTCCCCAACATCTGTGGAGTGAGTTTTTGTTTTTTAAGGTATTGCCTGAATTCATCAAGCAACTGTGGTGTATTTTTTATTTCACTATCATTTGTTACTGGTCCGATTTCATCGCCTGTGTTAAAGTGTTTTGCAATTTTTATAGTGTATGGCATTGTTTCTAAAAGCCTAACAGCCATTTTAGAGTAATAATCATCAAAGACTCTTTCCCATCTTTGACTGCTTGTTTCTCCTTCAAGATAATCATACTTTTTTGAATATCCTTCTTGCGTGTATCTCCAGTGTTCAGCCCAGCCAGTAATTGTTGTATCAATAATTCCATATTTTTCACATAGTTGGGAAAAGATGTTATCTTTAATTCCAGAAGTCGTTATCGCATTGATTCCGATACTTGAAAGAATTTTAAATTCTGTGTCCGCCCTTTCATAGGAAGATTCTCCACCCATCACCCTATAAGGTATTAACTGTACCCAGGTTCCAATGACAAGTTTTTTTAAAAACGGCGGTTCAGTTAAATTCATTTTGTTTATCATATCAAGTCTTTTCATAGAATACTGTGAAAAACTTCCAAGCTCCTTAAGGCCTTCCAAACCGCCCTTGGTTGGCATCCTCACTGCTATTATGCCGTCAGCCACATTTCTGGTCCACCAGTTATATGTAACCCTGTCGGATTTTTCGTCAACCGTGTAAAAGATATAATCGTCGCATGGTTCTGTCGCAAATTCAAGATGTAGAAGTGGTTGCTGAGTTGCAGGTATCTTCGGGAATATGATAAAACAGGCAAACCATTGAGCGGCAGAAGATACAGGCAGTTCCACCCAACATGAATATTCACCGGCTACCAGCCAGTCAGAATCATCAACCGGGCTGTGCCAGGCAATGGGTTTTCCCCAGTCATTTGTGGATGTCCACATTTTTGGCTGAAGACCATATTTGGATACGGTTCCTGTTGCGAATCTTGCAGGTGTATATGGATTTATTTCGCTATCAATAACCACACAGTACTTATAGTCGTCTGGTTCTTCAATTTTAAATCTGACCCAGACTTTACCGTTAAATTGTTCGGGATTATGTTTTTTCAACCAATCTTCAAGTTTCTGCGGGATGTTTTTCTCTATTTTTTCCCTTCCTTCTTCAGCTCCAGCAGAAACAATTATTCCATCAGGATTCTTATTTGAAGGTTCGGTATTTACAATCTGGGCGTTTACAGATGTGGGATTTCCATAATAAAGATAAAAAACACTTCTTTTTTTTGCAGGTACTAGGGAAACATCAAACCAGATTTTATCTTTTACTTCCTGACCTTTACATATTTTTACTGGTACTTTTTTACCTGAGATGTCCACAAGTGCAATATCTGTAGCATCAGGTTTTATTTTCCCTGTTTTAATTAATGTTTTAAGTGGAAAATTAAGGAAAACTGTGGCTTGGTCAAGATCTTGCTCATTCAAATTTCTCACCTGGACAACTGCTCTATAGTTAAAATCAACATGCCATGTTTCTGCCAAAAGCCCAGGGATTCCGGCGAAAATGACGGCTGTTGCAAATTTCACAATTCTCATCTGATATATTTTACAAAAAAATGGCTTATGCTAAAATTTTTTCAATCGAGTTCCGAATGCGGGAGATAAGATGACCAGAAAAGAATTGAATCTTGCCATTTTTGAAGGGAAAGCAAGAAATGTTTTGTGGCAGCCGCGGCTTGAGACCTGGATTCTTTATCATCGTGCAAAAGGTACTTTGCCACAAAGGTTTTCAGGTCTTACAAATCTTGAAATTTACGATAAACTGGGTTGTTCAATAAGATATGGCGCTCATGCCGGACTTGCTTATTACTATAGATGCTATGTTGAAACTTTTGAACGCAGTATTGATAATACTCATGTTGAACTTATAACAAAAACTGAAAAAGGTACTCTGAGAACTGTTTATCAGATTGTACCGGGTGGCATGGGTTATGGAGATAACAGAAGGATTGTTGAATTTCCTGTCAAAACAGTCGAAGATCTGAAAGTTCTTATCCACCTTGTAAACCACCAGAATGCAGTTGCAGTGCCAGAACTTTTTCAGGAGGCAGCAGATAGAGTCGGGAAAAGAGCAGAACCAACGGTTTTTCTTACAAGTACTGGTTTTACAGAACTGATAAAAATTCATGCTGGACTTCTGAACACTTTTTATCTTTTGGATGACCATCCTTTAGAGTTTGAAGAGTATATTGAAGCGTGCAATCATCGGGATATGAGAATTGCTAAAGAGGCGTTAAAGCTACCATGCAGAATTTTTAATCTTGGAGATCATGTTACAAATGAATTTACACCCCCGCCAATTCTCAAAAAATACGTCGTTCCAAGATGGAAAAAAATTAGCCAGTTGCTGACAGAAAACAATAGATTTGTTCACAGCCACTGGGATGGCAATTCAAGATTAATACTTCCATATTTAAAAGAATCAGGACTTCATGGTGTTGAAGCACTTACTCCAGCTCCAATGTGCGATATGACCCTTGAAGAGATATATCAGGCAACAGAAGGTATGGTAGTACTTGACCTAATCCCAGCGATCTTTTTCCTTCCTTCATTTCCACTCAAAGAACTAATTTCATTCACTGAAAGAGTGATTGATATGTTTATGGGACGCTTGATACTTGGGGTATCTGATGAGATACCCGCGCCAGGCGAAATCGAAAGAATAGAGGCAATCTCAGAACTTATTGATAAAAAATTCGGACTACCAGATTAAATTCTACAATTCCCATATAGATTTTTCTTACTTACAATAAGATGGATGCATAAAAAACTTGGCGGTTGCCTGCAGAATATTAATGTACAACAAACACAAAGAATTAGGTCAATGGTTTGCTTCACTGGTAAAAATGGGGGATATTTTTGATAGTGTGATTAAAATGATGGACAATTTTAATGGAACAATTCATCACCCATATAATCCCTATAATCCTGAGTACCTGAAAATTGTATGGCAACTATTTAACAGTAGCTGCCGCATGATTCCTACCTGTTGCGGAATGGGACTGCAGCAGGCACTGCAGTTGCTCTTGCTCTTGAAACACAGGCAAATAATATCAGAGATATTTCAATTGAAAAATTAAGAAAACAGCTTGAGCACGACAGAATGGTTCTTGACCCTGAAAAGCACAACTACTAGTGGTCTGGAAACAGACATACCTGATGAAGAAAAGGGTTTGAGATAGGTTTTCTTTTTGAAAAATAATACCATGAAAAGATACAGGGTAATCTATAACCAGGACTGCACCAATCTTTTTTCCATTGTGAAAGAACCAATAAAATCAGAGCATGTTATAACCATGGTTGATGAGGAATGATGTTGTTGATAAGATAATAGCACACGGACTGGAAATGTATGTTTTTGTTAATTAACAAAGGAGACCTATGAAATTTGCGATTAATCAGGCAACGACAATGAAGACAGATTTTGCAAAGGATATTGAAGCGTATTCAAATGCTGGTTTCACGGCGATTGAAATATGGCTACCGAAACTGAAAGAATACCTCGGGAAGGGTGGTTCTCTGTCTGATGTTAAAAAGATGTTGGGCAACAGTGGTCTTAAACCAATCGGGGCATGTTATCAGGCAGGCTTAATGTTTCCATCCGGAAAAACAAAAAAAGAAGTAATGAAGGAATTTTCAGAGAACCTTGAAATTTGTGGTCATCTTGAAATTCCAGTGCTTATTGTTCCCGCAGATAATATTTCTCCTGTTGAAGATAGACACTATTATGAAGCCGCTGGGAATCTGGTTGAAGCATGTGAATATGCTGAAAAATTTAGTGTAAAACTTGCAATTGAATTTCTCGCAAGAGCGAGATTTCTGGGGTGCCTTTCCACAGCGGCGATACTCGCAAGGAAAATGCAGAGAGAAAATGCTGGCATATTGTTTGATACATTTCATTTTTACTGCGGCATCAGTAAGATTGAAGATATAGACGGTATTCAAGGGAAAGAAATTTTACTCGTCCATTTGAAGGATGTTGCTGAAAAGCCAAGGGAGATTATGACAGATAAGGACAGGGTGCTCCCCGGTGATGGAATTATTCCACTTGAAAAAATTATAGGGGAACTGCAAAAAATCGGGTATGACGGCTACTATTCCCTGGAACTTTTCAACGAAGAATTGTGGAGCCAGGATCCGTATAAAGTGGCGAAAAAATGTTTTGAAAACCTTGGAAAACTCAGGAGGAAACTGTGAAAATTAAAATTGCAGTTGTAGGTCTTGGTATAGGGAAAATGCACATTAAGTATTACAAACAAATCCCTGATGTGGAAATTGTTGGAGCAGTTGATACAAATCCAGAGGTTTTGAAACAGGTATCAAATGAGTTCAACATAAGAAGCTTTCCTTCGGTGGATGATCTTCTAAGTGAAACCAGACCGGATGGGGTTAGTATCTGTACTCCACCGGGTTCGCACCTGGCTCTGACACGGATTTTTGCAAAACATGGAATACATATTCTCTGTGAAAAACCAATGGCACCGAAAATTTC
This sequence comes from Candidatus Omnitrophota bacterium, assembly GCA_023818375.1. Lineage (GTDB taxonomy): Bacteria > Ratteibacteria > UBA8468 > B48-G9 > DTJG01 > DTJG01. The sequence goes on from JAMWCC010000045.1 coordinate 5,241, forward strand.
TGATTGCAGAAAAATGATAGATATCTGTGAGAAAAACAAAGTTTATTTGATGATAGGTTTCAAAAAAAGATTTTCTCCGACGTACAAGTTTTTAAAAGAGAAATTTGAAGGTGACTTTGGATTGCCAAAATGGACCTTGGCGAGATTCGCCCTCGGCAGGGTTGAAAAAGAATGGTTCTGGGATGAAAACGATGGTGGTGGACCAATCAGGGAAAACACTGTACATATGATTGACCTGCTTTGTTTCTTACTTGGAAAGGTAAAAAGGGTTTACGCTGAAGGTGGAAATCTCTTCATGCCAGAATTTTCACCACAGATTGACACAGCCATTTTTACCCTGCGATTTGAAAATGGTTCCATTGCAGGAGTGGGTGCTGGCTATGCTTCAGAATGGCGCTTTGCGAAGGAACAAGTGACCTTTGTCACTGAGAAAGTTATTTGTGAGGTTATTGGTTCCTTTGATAATCCAAGAAACATTCAGTACATTTACCGAAATAATCCTTCGCAGGTTTTTGAAAAATATTTTGAGCAACCAGATGGTTTCTTTGAAGAAATAGAACATTTTGTTGATTGTATCAAGAACAATACCCGACCTGCAGTAGGTGGAGAAGAAGGTTTGTATGCCCTAAAGGTCTGCGAGGCGGTTAAAAAGTCAGTTTTCAAAAGAAGACCGATTTCTTTTTAGATGATATAATGTGGAGAAAAGAAAATTTTTCATTCCTGGGATTCTCATGGATATTCAGAAGCGTGGGATGAATACCGGCGGCAAGGTAGATCTTGCGTGTCTGTGGTGCGTGAAAACAGAAGAGATTATAGAAAATCTTCAGCCAGTTAATGTGTTTTTGCATCATTTCCAAAAATTTTCTCCTGGACAATTTTCATGCAACGTTGATATACAGTGTCTAATTGGATACCTTAAAGAAAAATTTAACCGGATAAATTTTTTTCATCCAGTAGAAGAAAAAACAGTGATCTGTAAGATTTAATATAACTAGGAGTTCAGATAGTTAAACCAAACCTGATCTTTATTGTTTTTGATACCCTGCGCGCGGATTACCTTGGTTGCTATGGAAATAAACATATCTACACTCCAAATCTTGATGCCTTTGCCAGAGAATCCATTGTGTTTACCAATGCTCACCCGGAATCACTTCCAACAATTCCTGTTCGCCGGGCGCTTCATACAGGAAGACGTTGCTATCCATTCAATAACTATAAACTTTTAAAATGGTGTCCGATCAAGCTTCCGGGCTGGCAGCCACTTGATGATAATGAAGACACACTGGCTGAAAATCTTGTGGACGCAGGTTATTACACTGGATTTGTCAGCGACACGTCAGCATACTTCACCCCTGGAATGAATTTTACTCGTGGATTTCTTCAGTGGGAATTTGTCAGGGGTTTTGAAGGCAGTATCTACCATTCTCCAGCACGTGTTACTCCAGAAATGTTTGCAGGATATGGCGGGGATCTCACCAGATTGAGAAAACCATATCCAAAATATGCACTGCTCAATTTTGCGGCGAATCTAACTGGAATTTTTTCTGAAGAAGACACAACAACGGCAAAGGTTTTTTTGTGGGCAATGAGGTTCATTGAGGAAAACAGGATTTTCAGACCTCTCTTTCTTTTTGTGGATAGCTTTGTTCCTCACGAGCCATGGAAGGCGCCTGATTCCTATCTTGAAATGTATTATAAAAACCCGCAATACAGCGGCAGGACAATTCTTCATGCAACATATGCTCCTGTTGATGGACAGATGAGCGAAGAAGAATTCAAACATACTGTTGCTCATTACTGTGGTCTTGTTTCAATGGCTGATACATGGTTTGGCTACTTTATTCAGAAGTTGAAAAGACTTGATATGTGGGAAAATTCCATTATAGTTGTTTTGAGCGACCATGGCACAAATTTTGCTGACAATCCTGACAGGATAATAGGTAAACCTCATTATGGTATGTATCCTGGTGTAATGAGGGTTCCTTTGATGATTCATTTTCCTGGTATGAGAAAGGGTGTGTGCAGAAAACTAGTTTATAACATAGATGCAGTGGCAACCTTATACAAGGCTGCAGGAATTGAAAACGCTGTGGTTGATGGAAGAGATTTACATTCGCTTCTTGCTGGAACCGACGGAAAGGAAAGGGACTATCTGACCTGCAGATACGGTGATAGTTTGTGGTACAGAGATAAAGAACACTGGGTCATAATGAATATCGATAGCAATGCCAGGAGCGTTTTTGATCTTAAAAAAGACCCAGCCTGTCAAAGAAACATTTTTTTGGCTAAAGAAAGTGTAAAAGCTATTGAAAAAGCATGGAAATATATTCTCAAGGATGCAAATGGCAAATTGCCTGACTATAGAAAAATTGATAAAACAGACGCCCTTGGAGAGAAATATACAGAAAAACAGTAATATCGAATATTGAAATAGGAAGATCCAACATAGAAATCATCTCGGTTTACTTTTTGTAAGGATCAGAGCGAAAGAAACTTAAATACCACCAAAATTTTTCAAGTACACGAAACTTTTGCCATACAAAATTCCATACAAGGCATGGATGGTAAAAAAACAAAATTTTGACGGTATTTTTTGAAAAAGTGTATAATAAACCAGTGAAAGCAGGATCTTGAAAATATTTTCCTTGTTATCTAAATGAAAAGTAGAACTTTGAGAAAACCAAAGGAATACCAACAACTCATTTCTATCTTCAATTCCCTTGACGAGCTTATCTATGTTGTTGACCCTGAGACCCATGAAATACTTTATGTCAATCCTGTTTTGAAAAGAACCTTTGGAGATGTAATTGGCAAAAAGTGTTATAGAGTATTTCAAAACCTTGACGCACCCTGTACTTTCTGCACAAATAAATACATTTTCGGACCAAAAGCAAGACGCGTTTATATCTGGGAATTTCAAAATAAGGTCAACAAAAGATGGTACAGATGCATTGATAGACCAATTACATGGATTGACGGACGAAGGGTTCGATTTGAACTCGCGATAGATATCAATGACAAAAAACTGATTGAAGAATCCTTACGCAGGAGTGAGCAAAAATATAAGGATTTATGGAATAACGCTCCTGTTGCCTATCATATCGTCGATAAAAATGGAATAATTAAGGATGTAAATAAGACAGAACTTAAGATGCTTGGTTATAAAAAAAAGGAGATGATCGGAAAACCAATCTTTGATTTTATTATACCTTCTCAAAGAAGGCAGGCTTATGAAAGATTTATTCAAAAGATACAGGGGAAAAAGGTTGAGAAATCCTATGACAGAATATATTTAAGAAAAGATGGGACACCACTATATGTTTCAATTTACGATGTTCCTGAAAAAGACGAAAAAGGAGAAATTGTTGGCATGCGCACTGCCATGATTGATATTACAGAACTGAAAAAACTGGAACAGGCGCTAAAAGAAGCATCACTCAGGGATGAATTAACAGGACTTTATAACAGGCGTGGTTTTTTTACTCTTGCAGAACAGGAAATTCGCAGAACACAAAGAAGCAAAAAACCTTTCTATATTCTTTTTATTGACTTTGACAGGCTTAAGGATGTCAATGACAGAAAAGGGCACATTATAGGCGACAAGGCGTTAAAAGATCTGGGAGGGATTTTGAAACAAACATTCAGAAAATCTGATATTATTGCAAGGATTGGTGGGGATGAATTTGTGGTTTTGGCTTCAGAAATCAATACTGAAAAAGAGGTAAAAGGGCTTATCACTCGTTTGAGAGAGCAAATAAATGTCAATAACAGAAAAAAAGGAATTTTGTACCAGATTTCAATAAGTATAGGTGTTGTAAAATACACAGGACTAAAACCTATCGGAATTGATAAACTTATTTCTCAGGCAGATAGAAAAATGTATGAGGAAAAAAAAGAAAAATTTAAACATGTAACAGAAAATATGCCAGAAAACATTTTTGATTGGACCTGATTTTTTAAAATCACTTTGCATCTTTCAACTATGACAAAGCACTTAGAACCTACACCTGAATTGAAATATTTCAGAACCTTACAAGCAATGATTTTTAAGGTCCATATCTTCTCAAAATTGTATTTCTGCCAGCAAATTTTTTAAAAATTTGTTTTTTTAGCTTTATTCAATAATTTAAGAAGGTCTACCAAGTTTTTTATGGAATTAAACAAAAAAATAACCATCAATTGTTAGGAAACTATCTTTTTTAGAAAGAATCTTGAGTTTTTGACATAATTTCAAATTCGAGTATAATTCAATATGCGGGAAAGTGGTGAACAACGGAGGACTGATGCCGAGGAAATATGAGATGTGTACTATCGTGGATGCAGAGTTAGACCAACAAGGACTTGAAGAGGAAATTGCTTTTATCTCAGAAAGTATAACTTCAGGCGGTGGTAATGTTGTTCACAGGGAACTCTGGGGTCGGCGGACTCTTGCATATCCTGTGAAAAAGAAAAAGGAAGGATATTACTATCTATTTTATTTTGAAGCTGAACCTGAATCCATCGGTAAGGTACTGGATGTACTTAAACACAGAGAAAAAATTTTAAGAACCCTTGTGATTTTGAAAAAAGAGTTCCCGGAATTCGTTAAAGATGCCAAGTCTGAATCTTAACAAGGTTTTTTTAATTGGGAGACTAACCCGGGATCCAGAGCTGAGATATACTCCTTCTGGAAGTGCAGTCGCAAGTTTCAGGCTTGCTATAAACAGAGAATATACGGCAAAAGATGGAAGCAAGAAGGAACAACCATGTTTCATCAATCTTGTTGTCTGGGGAAAAA
>JAMWCC010000057.1:0-1265 GCA_023818375.1 Candidatus Omnitrophota bacterium
TCATCATCTTTAAGAAAACTGTTATAGCTCCATTTTTCTTTTATTATCACAGTAGCAATAACCTCCCTTCAGGATTGTATTTTTCATAAAGGGATTTTCTCAATTGCTGTCTTTCTTTGTAGGCAGATTGATGGTCATAGTCGGATTTTTCCCATGCAGGGATGGATGACAAAGTTTTTGAAAACTCATTGATATACTCTGTCTGCATATGTTTTGAATAATTCCCGCTTAAAAAAAGCCTGAAAATTTCAGGAAATTTTTCCCAGGATTCTTCTTCCCTACCAGGGATTATAGGGTAAAAGCTTGCGTTGTTGGTTTTTGCTGCTTGTAGGTCTGTATAGCTGTCACCAATAACCAGGATATTTTGTTCACAATATCCACCAGTTTCCTTCAAAATTTTTACTTGATCTGTTTTATTTCCCGTTTCTTGGCTACAGATTGTATTTAAAAAACCGAGAATACCATAAAACTCCCAGTATTCATACAAATCATTGTAAGGTGTTTGAGAAACTACGCATATGTCAGCATTTTCCTTAATAAACTGCAAGGATTCTTTGACGTTTTTAAATGGAACAAATAATTTATTCATTTGCGGGAGTAATTCATTAACCGCCCTACTCCAACCCAAAAGCTTGTGAATTCCAAAATCAAAAATATTCTTTTCAAGATATTTCCCAAGAGAAATATTACTAAGCCCATAGCCATTTTCCTCACAGAAATGTATAAATCTTTCAATAGGCTGAAAGTCAGGAATTGAAAGATTAATTTTTTCGGCATATTTTCTAACGTCTTGTCGCTTCTTCAATTCTTTCAAAGTAAGAACTATTGTTATGAAACGATTTGAACCCCTGTAAACCGAAAAAAGATTAAAGTACTCAGCCGTTTCCCTGAAATAGGATTCTATCTCCCACAGATTATAAAATTCCATATATAACGGATGGAAGATAAGAATCTGTTTTCCATTCATATTGTCAACAATACACCCGTCAGTATCTATAGCCACAAGATATTCTTTATTTCTCCTGTATTCTCTCAAATTAAGAGAAAGACTACTTTTTGTCCGATGCAAATTTTCTCCAATCAAATAACTTAGATTATTTTGTAATCTCCTTCTCTGGTCTACCAGGAATCATCCACTCAGTATGAAATTCCCTAATTTTTCCTTCGCTGTTTACCATCACTTCGGGTTTTTCAGGACCACCAATTTTAAAATATCCGTGAGCACCAAAATAATCTCTCTGGAGAGCAGAAATCTGTGCCGATGG
>JAMWCC010000057.1:1301-9984 GCA_023818375.1 Candidatus Omnitrophota bacterium
TCTGCAATATATAATCAAGGGAACTGCTCATCGCAAGGGCCGGTACCCCACATTGATGTGCAACACTGATAAACTTCACAAGCTTATCAATATTCTTTTTTATAAAATCAGCAAACTTCGGAGCCACAAGCAAATTAGGAGTGTCTGGCTCAGCTTCATAAACTTTCGTAATTTCATCCAAAAACTGTGCTCTAATAATACAACCGGCTCTCCATATCTTTGCGATTCTTCCAATATTCAGATTGAAATTGTAAGCGTCTGAAGCAGCACGAAGTAGTGCAATGCCTTGGGCATATGATGATATCTTTGCAATGTACAAAGCATCGTGAGCAACACCTATCATTTCATTTTTATCACCAGTAAACTTACAGCATGGAATTGTAAGTCTTTTTGCCATTGCTAACCTGAGTTCTTTATCCTGAGACATTTCCCTTGAAAAAACAGCAGCGGCAATAGTTGGTACAGGAACAAGAAGTTCAAGTGCACTTTGAACAGTCCATGTCCCTGTTCCTTTCATTCTTGTAATATCAGCAACCCTATCCACAAGAAACTCATCTGAATCAGAATGTTTTTGTTTCATACTGTCTGCTGTAATTTCTATAAGATAGGACCTTAAGACATCATTTTCTCCATTCCATTGTGCCATAATATCAGCTATCTCGCCCGCATTCATTCCTATATTTTTAAAAAACCACACGACTTCACCTATAAGCTGCATGTCTCCATACTCAATACCATTATGAGTTGTTTTTACAAAATGCCCCGCTCCATCAGGTCCAATATAGTCAACACAAGGCTCACCATCATACGCCTTTGCAGAAATATCCCTGAAAATTTTTTCAACGAGTTTGTATGCTTCCAGCTGTCCGCCTGGCATTATAGCGGGTCCTTTAAGTGCTCCTTCTTCACCTCCTGAAACACCAGTGCCAATAAAAAGAATTCCCTTTTCACTTAGCATCTTATTTCTGCGTATAGTGTCTTTAAAAAAGGAATTGCCACCGTCAATTATTAAATCTCCTGGTTTCAGATACTGTAGTAAGCTTTCAATGAAACTATCAACAGGTTGACCCTCCTTAACCATGAGCATAACTTTTTTGGGACTATCAAGAACATCAACCAGTTCCTTCAAATCATAGGTTGGGATTATATTTTTACCTTTGGCAACACCTTCCGCAAATGCCTTTGTTTTCTCTGCTGTTCTATTATAAACTGCAACAGTATAACCCCGACTTTCTATGTTTAACGCAAGATTTCTTCCCATAACTTCCATACCTATTACAGCAATATCTGCTTTTTTCATTTCTCCCCCTTTTTAAAATTAAACACCTGAAAATGCATTAAAACCACCATCAACTGGTACAACAACCCCCGTTACAAACCTGGAAGATTTTGAAGCAAGCCAGATACAAGTACCTATAAGATCATCGGGATGGCCAAATCTTCCAGCCGGGGTATGCTGTATTATTGTTTGTCCTCTTGGTGTTAAGTTGTTATTTTCATCAATAAGCAGGTATCTATTTTGTTGTGTAAGAAAAAATCCTGGTGCAATTGCATTTACCCTTAGCAGTTTGTTATATTCCATTGCGAAATGAACTGCAAGCCATTGAGTAAAATTGCTTACTGCTGCCTTTGCAGCAGAATAACCTGGAATCCTTGTAAGTGGTCTAAAGGCATTCATTGAAGAAATATTTATTATTGACCCACCTTCGGGATTTTTCACCATTTCTTTTCCAAAAACCTGTGATGGCAGTATCGCTCCACCAAAAAGATTGAGAGCGACAACCTTCTCAAGTCCTTCAAGCGGTAAATCAAAAAAACTAAGCTGTGGAGAAGTTGTTGCTTCTTTAAGATTTCCTCCTGCGCAGTTGACAAGTATATCAACTCTTTTAAATTGTTCCATGACTTTTTCCGTGCACTCAGAAATAGCCTCTTTTTTCAGTACATCGATATAAACTCCTATTGCCTTCAAACCCTCTGAAACAAGCTGCGCGGCAGCCTCATCAAAATTTTTTATATCCAGTATTCCCACTCTTGCACCTGCTTGTGCAAGACCACGACATATACTCATTCCAAGAACTCCAGCACCCCCTGTAACAACTGCATTCATACCATCCAAACTGAACATTTCTATGATCTTTTTCTCCATTTCGCCCCCTATTCATACTCAAGATAATCAGGATGAGTATGTCTTTGAAAAGGCCTTTTTTCCCCAGCCAAAGCCCAGAAATAATACAATGTGTGTTCCGGAATTACAGCCACAGGATGATATCCGCGTGGAATTGTTATAAGATCATTTGTCAATATCGGAAAAGCTATATCCTGTGTCTCATCATATATCCTCATTAATCCAAAACCTGTTTTCTCAGGTTTGCACTTAAAAAAATAAACTTCTTCGTGCCTACTTTCTTCTGGCATCTGGTCAACATCATGCTTATGGGGAGGAAAACATGACCAGTGTCCAGTGTCATGAATTGTTTCTCCTGCAATAATTTTTGAAGCTGGGAAATCCTGCGAAATGATACTATAGATTGTACGTTGATAATTTAGTTTACCCGCTCTCTGTACCCTAACATCTTCCTGGGATATAATTCTGGGTGAAGATTTTTTTTCTGCTAATGCAGAAACAGCCACAGCTTCAGAGAATGATTCTACCTTTAAAATGTAGTCCGATCCTGGTGGAATGTACACTGAAATAGGCTTTTGTTCAAAAACACTCTTTCTTTCCATCACACCCAAACAAACATTATTTATCTCAACAACAATTTTACCTGATAGCAAAAGCCATAACCATTCTTCATTGCCAGTTGATTCCTTAATAACCATTTCCTTTTCAGCGCTGAGATAGCTTAAGGATATAAATTTTAAGTCAGAATTTTCTGGACAAACTATCTTCTTTAGAAAACCCTTCTTATTTGATAAACTAAACCTGAGTGCCAAAATAATCTCCTTTAAAAAAGGGAATTTTTGTGGTAAAAATTATACCAATTTTTGCTAAAAAATCAAAAAACGTTCAATTACATTGTGAGTGCCAAAAACACTGAACAATTGTTTATGACTTAACTTCTCGATGTTCACTTCAATTTTCAGACTGTCATTTGCCTTGTAAATAACCCTCCAGTAATCCGGTATAGCTGCAAAGTCGTAATTACTTGCAATCTTTATAACATAGCAAGCAATATTTACCTTGGGCGGAGATTTTTCCTTTGATGTAAGATATCTACATTCTACTATCCTTAATCCTTCAGGCAATATTTGATTTAGAGACTCTTTTATCAATTTATCTGGAATATTTTCATTTTTGACATGAACATCGATGATCTCGTTGTTACCTTCTATCCCTACTGCAAGTGGTGGGCCAAGGCTCATCTTTACACGTTTGTTAAAGCCCTGTGAAAACTCAAAAGGTAATGAGATTCTTCGGAGGCATCTTTCAAAAATCCTTCCTATGTAATTATTAGAGATAAACCGTGATGGTCCTTTTTTTTCATATATAATTCTCAAAATAGGCATGTCATTTTTTTATATAAATTTCTTCAATGTTATGGAAAAGACCACCGTAAACTGTCGGTTTCAAATTACCAAACTTATCTTTGGTCGCATAAAGAACTGCAGAGGTTGCTGTGAAAATCATTGGCTGATTCTCACAAAAAATCTCCTGCCATCTATCGTACAGCTTTTTTCTTTTTTTATTATCAAGTTGTCTTGCAGCCTCTTCAAAGATTTGGTCTACTTCTTTTTCCCAATCATGTACTGATTTTTTTGAACCCAGATTCCACAAATGTAAATGCCCTGTAGTAACCCAAACGTTTTTACCAAAGTGCGGATCAATACTTCCTGTTAATCCTATCATAACAGCTTCCCAATCCTTAGTTACATTTATTCTGTTAACAAGAGAATTGAAATCAACAGGAAGAAAATTAACCTTCATACCAAGTTTTTCAAGATCTGCCCTTATAAGATTTGCCTGTTCAATTCGTTGACTATTGTTGCTATTTGTAATAAGAGAAAATACAACCTGATTGCCTTTCCAGTCATATAAAAATCCATTCTTACCTTTTCTGAAACCTGCCTCGCTAAGATAAATCTCTGCCTTTTTAAGGTCGTACTCGAATTTTTTAATGCGGGGATTATAAAATTCGACAACTGCTTCATTCACTGGTCCATATAGTGGATAGCCGAGCCCTGCATAAATATTATCGATTATACTTTTACGATCAATTGCACAGGAAATTGCTCTTCTAAAATTAACATTTCTAAACCACTCCTTTTTGTAATCAGGAATCTTGCTATCAAGGTTTTGATTGAAAACTATAAATTCTGAACTTAATGACGGACCAACATTATAAAGTTTGATTCCGGGAATTTTTTCCTTCATTAGCAGGATATAGTCATATGGCCGTAAAGAAATCATATCAAGTTCTCCCTTTTTAAACTTTAAGAGAGCGAGATTTTGATCAGGGATTGTGAGAATAATTATCCTATCAATATAAGGAAGCTGATTCCCGAATTTATCACGTTTCCAGTACTTTTTGTTCTTTTTTAAAATTACCCACTCTCCTGGTTTGAAATCCTCTAGCATAAAAGGACCAGTACCCACAATATCCTGTGGCTTGGAATCAAGCCCCAAGGCAAAGGGAAATCCTTTTTTGTCCACGGCTTCCTTATACTTATGCTCAGGCAATATCTCCTGACCCATTAAACGCAAAAATGGAGCAAAACTATCCGGAAGTATAAATCTGACAGTGAACTTATCAATGACTTCAACCTTGAGATTCCCTTTTCCAAATGTAAAAACATCTCTGCTGCTGGTTGGTATATCTTGATTGAAAATTAATCTATCAAAAGTAAACTTAACATCTCGAGCAGTAAACTGTACTCCATCATTCCATAAAACATCCTTTCTGAGATAAAATGTCCACACCTTACCTGAATTGTCTACCTTCCAGGATTCAGCAAGATTGGGTTTGATTTCCTGAGTGACTCCATCAGTTGAGGTGAGCCCTTCAAAAATGAAACCTGTAATAAATGTGGTGCTTGTTTCCTTGGCTACTATTGGATTAAATGATTTTGGTATTGAAGAAGCTGAAATTACAAGAGAACCACCCCGCAGATCTTCTCCATATCCGCATATTGAAACACAACATAAAAACAATGAACAAATTAAGCTAATTTTGCTGTGCCTTAGGCACATCTGTTGAAGGTGTTGGAGTTACTGGTTTAAGTGGCTGTTCTGAAGGTGTAGATTGCTTTTGAAGTTCTCTCTGAATAACAGAAGGACCAGTGTATCTGAATGAAACCGTGGTAAGAAGAATACAGTTTATCATAAACAAAATTGCTAGTACTGTTGTAATTCTATTCATAATTGCTGGTGTTTCTGCTCCAAAAACTGTCTCCATTCCACCACCACCGAAGACATTTGCCATAGAGGAACCTTTTCCACTTTGAAGAAGCACAGCGACAATTAACAAGATTGAGACTATAAGATGAATAACTATAAGAAATGTCAACATACCCACCTCACGCTAGTGATTTTTGTTAAAACCTATTATTCTTGAAAAGGAATCAATTTTTAAACTAGCCCCCCCAACAAGTACTCCATTTATATCTTGCTCTGCCATAAGCTGGTCAATATTTTCTGGCTTGACACTGCCTCCATAAAGGATACGAATACTACTTGCAATATCTCCAAACATTTCTTTAAGGATCTTCCGTATAAATGAATGTACCGTTTGAGCCTGTTGTGGGGTAGCGTTCTTCCCTGTTCCTATGGCCCAGACAGGTTCATAGGCAATGACAACATTTTTTATTTCATTGTCTGAAACTTTTTTTAACCCGGTTTTTAACTGGGCTTCAACAACATTGAATGTTTCACCCGCTTCATTTTGCATCAATGTCTCACCAACGCATAAAATCGGTATCATTCCGTATTGGAGAACAATCTTTACTTTCTTGGAAATGAATTCATCATCTTCATTGAAAATCTGACGTCTTTCTGAATGCCCACATATAACGTATTGAGCCCCTGCCTCTTTAATCATTTTTGGGGAAATTTCACCTGTAAAAGCCCCTTCTTCTGCAGGATAAACATTCTGTGCACCTACAAATATACCTGTTTGGTCAAGTACTTTTCTGACTTTTGCTATAGCTGTAAAAGGCGGACAAACAAGTATATCCCTGTCATCAAATTTTGGAATTTCCCTCAATTCGCGTGCGAAATCTTCAGCCTCTGAAGGCGTCTTATACATTTTCCAATTACCTGCGATAAGTGGTCTGATCAATTTTTCCCTCACTTTTTCAGCACGTCAATTCCAGGAAGTCCTTTACCCTCTAAAAATTCAAGAGATGCACCACCACCAGTACAAATATGAGATATTTTATCGGCTACACCTGCTTTATTAACTGCTGCAATTGAATCACCACCACCAATAACTGTATATGCGCCGCTTGCAGCAACTGCCTTTGCAATCTCAATCGTACCCTTCGCAAATGCTTCTATTTCAAAAACTCCCATTGGACCATTCCAGAATATTGTCTTTGCTCTGTTTATGCAATCAGTATATTCCCAGATTGCCTGTGGTCCAATATCAACACCTGTCCAACCTATAGGTACTGTACCCCTTTCTGTTGTGAAATAATGTGCATCTTCAGCGATCTTATCTGCAACAACATGATCAAGAGGGGTATGAAATTCAAGATGTCTCTTTCTTATTTCTTTATAAATTTCTTTTGCAAGCGGAATTGAATCGTATTCAACCTTTGAATTTCCAGTTTCCCAGTTATTTGCCCTAATAAAGGTATAAGCCATTACTCCACCAGTGATAATTGTATCAACTTTATCAAGAAGATTTCTCAACATTCCAATCTTGTCGCTTACCTTTGCACCCCCAATAATTAACAAAAAGGGCCTTTCTGGATTCTCAAGCAGTTTACTCAAAGCATTAACTTCCTTTACGATAAGAAAGCCTGCTGCCTTATCGGTCAAAAAACTTGTAATACCAACTATTGACACATGAGCACGATGAGAATAACCAAAAGCATCATTTACATAACAATCTGCTATTTCTGCTAAACTTTTTGAAAAATTCTCATCGTTTTCCTCTTCTTCCTGATGAAATCTCAAGTTTTCAAGCAATATGATTTCCCCTGGTTTAGAAGTGTCCACCATCTTTCTCACTTCAGATGTAATACACTCAGGCGCAAATTTTACCTGTCTGCCAACAAGTTCAGATAGTCTTTTCGCAACTGGCTGAAGACTCATTGAAGGATCCGGCTTTCCCTTGGGTCTTCCCAGGTGTGATGCTAGGATAACAACAGCATTTTGGTTTAAAAGATAATTTATAGTCTCAAGAGATGCTTTTATTCTTGTGTCGTCAGTAATATTCTGGTTTTTGTCAAGTGGTACATTAAAATCAACCCTTACAAAAACACGCTTTCCTGAATAGTCCTTCTCCTTAACAGTAATCAGTTCCATGGTTTCCTCCTGGAAACTTATCCTTTCTTGCTTATCATACTCAACAGATCAACAATCCTGCAACTGTAACCCCACTCATTATCATACCATCCGAAGACCTTTACCATATCTCCATCAATTATATATGTCGATGGTGCATCAAATATGCAGGAATGTTCATTTTTCAAAAAGTCCTTGGAAACAAGGGGTTCATCACAATATTGTAGAATACCTTTGAGGTTCGTTTCTGATGCTTTCTTGAAAGCTTCATTTACTGCCTTTTCATCAACCTTTTTCTCAAGCTGTGCAACAAAATCTACAAGAGAAACAGTTGATGTTGGAACCCTTATTGCAATACCATTGAGTTTACCGTTGAGTTTTGGAATTACTTTTCCTATTGCTTTTGCAGCACCGGTTGTTGTTGGTATCATAGAAAGAGCGGCTGCTCTTGCTCTGCGAAGGTCTTTATGTGGAAGATCAAGTATTCTCTGATCGTTTGTGTATGCATGTATTGTTGTCATCAAACCTTTCACAACTCCAAATGCATCATCCAGAACCTTAACCATAGGAGCTAAACAGTTTGTTGTACAGGAGGCATTTGAAATAATATTGTGCTTTGCAGGGTCATACATCGAATCATTAACACCAATAACTATCATTACATCTTCACCCTTCGCAGGTGCAGTGATAATGACTTTTTTTGCTCCTGCATCAATGTGGGCTTTTGCTTTCTCTGCTTCTGTAAAAAGACCTGTTGATTCAACAACAACATCTACTCCGAGCTGTTTCCAGGGAAGATTTTTTGGATCTTTTTCTGCAAGAACTTTAAAGGGTTTACCGTCGATTATAATCTCATTATCCTTAACCTCTACTGAACCCTGAAAAATTCCATAGTTAGAGTCATATTTAAAAAGATGAGCATTCGTTTTTGCATCAGTGATGTCATTCAATGCGACTACATCAAAGTCTTTTATTCCTTTTTCAATTGCTGCTCTGAGTACAAGCCTTCCAATCCTTCCAAATCCATTTATGGCAACCTTCATAATTCCTCCTTTTGGTAGATTATAAGACTATGGAAACTTGTGTTAATTTTACACCCGTTGAGAATACATGTCAAAAATTCGAATTGAGCCATAATAAATCTACCCGAAAAGTTATCGTTGCGTCAAATAAAAATCTACCCGAAAATACACCTCTGGTGGAGAGATATAGACAACCGGAGGTGATGATGAG
>JAMWCC010000006.1 GCA_023818375.1 Candidatus Omnitrophota bacterium
CCCAAAGATGAAGGTCTTGAATAGAAAAGGAAAACATACCGCACAAAAAAAGAGAAAAATGCCTGGCAAACATAATTTTGACCATAGGAACTTTCTTTGACATTGCCATTAAAAACGTGTTAAATTTAAATATTACCCTGATAATCGTGCCCTGGAGGAAAATTTTATGATAAGAGTGAGATTTGCACCAAGTCCCACGGGATTCCTTCATATTGGGAATGCGCGAACAGCTCTTTTCAACTATCTTTTTGCAAGAAAGAATAAAGGAATATTTATTCTCAGAATTGAAGATACAGATACTGAAAGATCAAAAAAAGAATACGAAGAAAGCATCATTGAAGATCTGAAATGGCTTGGTCTATCATGGGATGAAGGACCCGATATCGGTGGACTGTTTGGTTCTTACAGGCAAACAGAAAGACTGCATTTATACAGAGAGTATGCTGAAAAGCTTCTTTCAGAAGGAAAAGCGTACAAATGCTGGTGCACAAAAGATGAGTTAGAAAAGAGAATTACTGATGCCAAGCAAAAAGTAGCAGGCTATGATAACTATTGCAGGAACTTGACAGAATCACAAATTTCTAGATTTAAAGAAGAAGGAAGGAAACCTGTTATAAGGTTCAAAGTACCTGAAAAGGATGTTGTGGTAAATGACATCATAAGGGGTTCTGTAATCTTCGAGGCTGGTTCTCTTAATGATTTTGTCATAATGAAATCCAATAATATTCCAACATTTCACTTTGCTGTAGTAATTGATGATCTTACAATGAAAATTACTCACGTAATAAGGGGTGAAGACCATCTTTCAAATACTCCCAAGCACATACTAATCTTTGAATCACTTGGATATACTGCACCTTATTTTGCACATATGTCTATGACTCTCGGTAAAGATAGAACCAGATTGAGTAAAAGACATGGGGCAACAAGCGTTCGTCAATACAGGGAAAATGGATATCTTGCAGAAGCAATGTTCAATTACCTTGCCCTTCTTGGATGGAGCAGTAAAGACAACCAGGAAATTTTTTCAAAGGACGAGCTCATTGAACAATTTTCTCTTCAAGGGTGTAATAAGTCTAATGCGATCTTTGACCCGGTAAAACTGCTTTGGATGCACAGCCAGTATATGAAGATGAAGAGTGCGTCTGAAATTTTTACCCTTGCCATACCATTTCTTAAAAATGTAGGTTTCTCTGATGAAAAACTTCAACAAAATAAGGAAATTATTGAAAAAGTTATAGAAATGGAAAAGGAAAAATTGAAAACACTTCTTGATGTTCCTGAAAGAACAGGTTATTTCATTACAGAAAATGTTTTGTGGGATCCTGAAATTATAAAAAAATTTAAAAGCCCTAATAATAAAAAAATTTTTTCAGAAATAGAGCAACTGCTAGAAATTGTTGAACCTTTTGAAAAAACAAAAATAGAAGAAAATATTCGTAAATACTGTCAGGATAGAAATTTGAAGACATCTGACGTTTTCCATCCTCTCAGATTTGCGTTGACAGGACAGACAAAAGGTGCAGGTTTATTTGAATTGATTGAACTGCTCGGCAAACAAAAATCGATAAAAAGAATCGAAACCTTCTTAAAGGAAATTGAAAAATGATTCCAGAAAAAAAATCTTTTGAATTGAAACAAAAAACTCTAGAAATCTTAAAGAATGCAGGTATCGTTCTGAGAAAAGACGAAATTGATGCAATGGAAATAACTGACCTGGGACTTGGCATGCCTGAAATAATTGGTATCCAGATTATTGTATATGTTAACAATGACAGATACTGCGCAAAAGAACTTGTACTTTTACCTTATCAGACTTGTCCTGAGCATCGCCACGGTCCTTTGGGACCTGATAATCCTGGAAAAATGGAAACCTTCAGATGTAGATGGGGCAAGGTTTACTTAATGGTTCCAGGTAAACCTGCTGATAAAATGAATGCGATAATCCCTGAATTTAGAAAAGAATACTTTACTGTTTTCAATGAAATCGTATTAAACCCTGGTGATCAGTACACCATACAACCAGATACTCTGCACTGGTTTCAAGCAGGGCCACAAGGCGCTGTTATCTCAGAATTTTCTTCTCCAAGTTTTGACGAAAAGGATATTTTTACAGACCCACTTATTAAAAGGAAGGGTTGAAATGATAATGTTCTATAACACCCTGACAAGAAAAAAGGAAGAATTCAAACCAATTGAAGAAAAAATTGTAAAAATGTATACCTGTGGACCTACTGTATATGATTTTGCGCACATTGGAAACTTTCGTGCTTATGTTTTTGAAGACCTTCTCCATAGATTTCTTGAGTTTGCGGGATATAACGTAATAAGGGTTATGAATATAACGGATGTGGATGATAAAACAATTACTGGTGCAATAAAAAATAAGGTTTCACTTGAAGAATATACAGAAACATATATCAACGCTTTTTTTGAAGATATGGAATGTCTGAAGCTAAAGAAAGCAACATATTTCCCAAGGGCAACACAACACATTCCAGAAATGGTTTCCCTTATCAAGATACTCCTTGAAAAGGGTAATGCCTATTTTAAAGATGGCTCAGTATATTTCAGAATCAGTACCTTTCCATCATATGGAAAACTTTCGCATTATGATTTCAACAAGATTCTCACTTCCAGTACTGATTCAGATGAATATGAAAAGGAAGAAGCAAGAGATTTTGCACTATGGAAGGCTGTAAAGGATGAGCCATTTTACTGGGATACTGAAATTGGAAGGGGAAGGCCTGGCTGGCATATTGAATGTTCAGCGATGAGTATGAAGTATCTTGGAGAAACATTTGATATCCATACAGGTGGTGTTGATAATATCTTTCCACATCATGAAAATGAGATAGCCCAGAGCGAAGCAGCAACAGGAAAAAAATTTGTAAATTATTGGTTGCACTGTGCCCATCTTCTTGTAAATGGTGAAAAAATGTCAAAATCAAAGGGAAATTTTTACACATTGAGGGATCTTTTGAAAAAAAATTACGATCCAGCAGGAATAAGATATCTCTTGTTAACCACACATTACAGAGACCCTTTGAATTTTACGGAACAATCGCTAAAACAGGCAGAAAAAACTGTAAATAATCTTAATGCTTTTTATCAAAGGGTATCTTTCGGTATTCAAACACAAACAAGCTGTGAAACTAACATTGAAAAAAAGATTTGCAAAACTTTTGAAAATTTTTTTGATGCTCTGGCAGATGACCTCAATATTTCTGCTGCAATGGGAGAAATTTTCAAATTCATTCACGATGTCAACGAAAGTTTTGACCTTGGAAAGATGTCATCAAAAGATTCAGAAAAAATTATTTCGTTTTTGGACAAGATTAATGAGATAATAGCTGTTATTGAACCTATAAAAGAACCTCTTCCAGATGAAATTGCATCTCTTATTAAGAAAAGAGAACAAGCAAGAAAAGAAAAAAATTATGCCGTTGCAGATAGCATAAGAAATCAACTATCAGAAAAAGGGATTTTGCTTGAAGATACACCTTATGGAACAAGATGGATAAGAAAACAGAAAACAACATAATTCCAGAGGAAAGCGCTCATTACATCGTTGTTCAGGGTGCAAGGGAACATAATCTTAAAAACATTTCGCTGAAAATTCCAAGAAACAAGTTTATCGTAATAACAGGAATATCTGGTTCAGGTAAGTCATCCCTTGCTTTTGATACTCTTTATGCTGAAGGGCAGCGTAGGTACATTGAAAGTCTTTCAACCTATGCAAGACAGTTTTTGGAACAGATGAAAAAACCAGATGTTGACCATATCTTTGGCCTTCCACCTGCAATTGCCATTGAACAAAGAAAGTCAGCATCAAATCCTCGTTCTACGGTTGCAACAACAACAGAAATCTATGATTACCTTAGATTGCTTTTTGCAAGAATTGGCAAACCCCATTGTCCAAACTGTCACAAACCAATTACGAAACAATCTTCAAGTGAAATAATCGATAACCTAGCTGCACTTCCTGAAAAAACAAATACTGTAATTCTGGCTCCCATCGTGCGTGGCAGAAAGGGAGAATACAGGAAAATAATTGAAGACATTAGAAAGGCAGGTTTTCTCAAAGCAAGAATAGATGGCAAGATATACGACCTTGACCAGGAAATTGCACTGAAAAGGTATAAATCCCATTCTATTGAAGTTGTAATTGATCAGCTTGAATCAAATTCTGATCGCCAGAGGATAGCAGAAAGCGTTGAGATGGGTTTGAAAATCGGTAAGGGACTTCTTGTAGTTAATCAGAATGGAACAGATATATTGTTTAATGAAAAATTAGGATGCGTAGAGTGTGGAATAAGTTTTGAGGAACTTGCACCAAGAAATTTTTCTTTTAACAGTCCATATGGAGCATGTCCTGAATGCAAAGGGCTTGGATTTTTAATGAAAATAGACCCTGATCTTGTAATACCTGATAAAACCAAAACATTCAGAGAGGGTGCAATAAAACCATGGCAAGACACAGGCGGCAGGCACATTTTCTTTTATTACAGGAGCCTTCTGAGGGATATGTTGAGACACATTGGCAGAAGCCTTGACGACAGGGCTGACAGCCTTTCAGAAAAAGAACTTAATTTTATTCTTTATGGCAACCCTGAAGAAGGATTTGAAGGTGTTATACCAAACCTTGAAAGACTCTTTCATCAAACTGAAAGTGAATTTAGACGTGAAGAAATAATGAAATACATGAGAGAACTTGTTTGTCCTTCTTGTAAGGGAGATAGACTTAAACCAGAAGCGCTTTCAGTCAAAATAGCCAACAATTCAATAATGGACATATGCAGAATGAGTGTTTCAAAAGTTAAAGAGTTTTTTGAAACAATTACCCTTACTCAAAGAGAACAGATGATAGCAGCACAAATTCTTAAAGAAATAATAAGCAGGACACGCTTTCTAGAAGGAGTAGGACTTGACTACCTTACTCTTGACAGAATGACTCATACACTTTCAGGTGGTGAGGCAGAAAGGATAAGACTTGCTACGCAAATTGGTTCAGGACTTGTAGGGGTTATGTATATACTTGATGAACCAAGCATCGGACTTCATCCACGAGACAACAATAGACTTATAACAACTTTGAGACACCTGTGTTCCCTCGGAAATACGGTTATTGTTATCGAGCATGATGAAGAGATGATGCGAAACGCAGATTTTATCATAGATCTTGGTCCCGGTGCAGGAAAAAATGGCGGAGAGATAGTGGGCTGTGGTACCATCGAACAGATTATGGCTTCTGAAAGTTCCATAACAGGAAGATTCCTCTCTGGAAAAGAATTTATACCTGTACCGACAAAAAGACGAAAACCAAATGATAGATATATTCGTGTGATAGGAGCTAGTCATAATAATTTGAAAAACATAGATGTAGCTATACCACTGGGATTATTTGTATGTGTTACTGGTGTAAGTGGATCAGGAAAAAGCAGTTTGATCGACGATGTACTAACCCAAGGACTCAGAAAGATACTTTACAATAGCAAAATAGTACCCGGTAAACACAAGGCAATAATAGGTGTCGAACACATTGATAAGGTTGTAATCATTGACCAATCCCCTATTGGAAGAACTCCCAGATCCAATCCAGCAACATACACAGGTGTCTTTGATCATATCAGAAAACTTTTCAGCATTACACAGGAGGCAAGAATTAGAGGATATAAACCGGGTAGATTCAGCTTTAATCTTAAAGATGGTAGATGCCAGGCGTGTCAGGGAGAGGGAATAACAAAAATTGAGATGCACTTTCTTCCTGATATTTTTATACCATGTGAAGTTTGCGGTGGTAAAAGGTACAATAAAGAAACTTTGGAAATAAAATATCGTGGGAAAAATATAGCAGAAATACTTGAAATGAAGATCGAAGAAGCAGGTGAATTTTTCAAAAACATTCACCCGATTTCAGAAAAGATCAAAACACTTATTGATGTTGGACTTGGTTATCTTGAATTAGGACAACCCGCAACAACACTTTCAGGTGGAGAAGCTCAAAGGGTGAAACTTGCCGCAGAACTATCAAAAAAGGGAAATGAAAGAACCCTTTATATACTTGATGAACCGACAACAGGACTTCATCTGTTTGATATAAAAAAATTACTTGCTGTACTAAACAAACTGGTTGACAGGAAAAGTACAGTAATTGTAATCGAACACAACCTGGAAGTAATAAAATCCGCTGATTATATTATAGATCTCGGTCCAGAGGGTGGTGACAAAGGTGGCTACGTAGTTTGCACCGGTACACCAGAAGAAGTTGCAAAAAATGACAAATCTTACACAGGACAATTTTTAAAACGTGTACTGAAGCAAAATTTAGCAACAGTTGTGTGAAGGAGGTATTATGGTTGCAAATCTTCCTCCACACTATCATACAAAAGAAGCAGAACTAAAAAAAGCAAAAACCCCAGAAGAAAAAATTGAAATTCTCCTCGAAATGATGGCAATTATGCCGAAACACAAGGGGACTGAAAAACTTCAGAAGGAATTAAAATCAAAAATAGCAAAACTCAGAAAGGAGGCAGCTGAGAAAAAAATTATATCAAGAGGAAGTCCAGTACCTGTAATAGTAAGAGAAGGCGCAGGACAGGTCATTATAGCGGGACCAGCTAACACTGGAAAATCTAGCCTTCTTGCTTCAATGACAAAAGCAAAACCAGAAATTGCCGATTACCCTTATACAACTAAAATTCCTCAACCAGGCATGTTTCAGTATCAGGATATTCAGATACAGATGATTGATACTCCGGCACTTGCCTCAGGCATATCTGAGAATTGGCTTGGTGATATGATGCGCAAGGCAGATTTGATTATGATTTTGATTGACCTATCCGACGATGACATACTTGAAAAAATGGAAGATGCAATGAATGTCTTAGAACAATTCAGAATAAAAACCGAAAAAAAATGGGAGTTTAACAAAAAGATTATGTGGGTAGGAAATAAAATAGATGTAGCTGGATGGGAGGAAATAAAAGAAGTGGTATGTGAACTTTATCCAATCGAAAAAGAACTTATTCCAATTTCAGTAAAAGAAAATATCAATCTGGAGGAAATCGGCAACTGGATATTTAAGAAACTTGAAATTATCCGGGTTTATACAAAGATCCCAGGTAAACCCGCCGAAATGAAGGATCCGTATACTATTGCAGCGAACTCAACCCTTGAAGATCTCGCTAGGGCGATCCATAAGGATCTTGTTAAAAGTTTCAGATACGCAAGATTGTGGAAACAGGGACAGGGAAATCCATTAATTGCAGGAAGAGATCATATTCTTGAAGACAGAGACCTTGTTGAAATTCATGCTGAGGAAATAAAATGAATAACTCTTTCAAGTTGTCTGCTTTGGAAATTGTCAAAAAATACAGAGATATAATTGTCCTTAATAACGTATCAATCAATGTAAAAGAATCTCAATTTTTTGCACTTTTGGGTCCATCCGGCAGTGGAAAAACAACTCTTCTGCGCGTCATTGCAGGCTTTGTAAAACCTGACTGTGGAAGGATTTTTATAGATTCAAAGGATATTACGCAAAGCCCACCAAACAAAAGGAATATGGCAATGGTCTTTCAAAACTTCAGCTTGTGGCCTCATATGAATGTGTTCGAAAATATTGCCTTTGGATTAAGGATAAAGAAATTAGCAGACAATATAATTAAAGAAAAGGTTAATAGGGTTTTAAAAATGGTACATCTTGAACAATATGCATCAAAAAAACCCCAACATCTTTCAGGTGGACAGCAGCAAAGGGTTGCCCTTGCCAGGGCACTTGTGGTTGAACCCGAAATACTTTTATTGGATGAACCATTAAGCAACCTTGATGCGAAGTTGAGAGACGAACTCAGACAGGAAATAAAAACACTACATAAAAATCTTGGTATCACGACAGTTTATGTCACTCATGACCAAAAAGAAGCTATGTACCTTGCTGATATGGTCGCAATAATGACCAATGGAAATATCGCTGGTGTGGATAGTCCAGAAAGGTTGTACAGAAAACCAAGTAGTATTGAAATAGCAAGGTTTCTTGGCGAAGTTAATGAATTTAGAGGAGTTGTAAAAGAAATCAAAGCTGGTGTATCTCATATAGAAACACAAATTGGCAACATTGTAGCTATAACAGATATCGATCTTGTGGAAGGGGAAAAAGTTAGTGTGTGTGTTAGGCCTGAATTAATACAATTCCCTGCCAACCCAGCATCAGAAAATAAAATTATGTGTCAGGTTATTAACAGAGAATTTACAGGTTCACTGATTAATGTGACACTTGCAAAAAATAATATGATTTTTAAGGCAATTTTTACTCCTTCTTCGTTGAAATCTTCAGAAGTCAAGGAATGTTTAATAGGAATCGATGCCAGGGATGTTTTAATATTTAAGGTCTAACATGAAAACACTTTTTCTTGCAACACTTCTCTTTTTACTTACCTTTGTTGGGTATCCAATAATCTTTTTATTTTGGAAATCTACGAACATTTCAATACAACTTTTTCCCGCAATTTGGTCAAATATTGCTGTTAGGGAAAGTTTTGCAAACAGTATTTTTCTTGCAATTTCAGTAACCATCGCTTCAAGTGTCATTGCACTTCCATTAGCTATACTTATGAGATTTGTGAATTTTCCAGCAAAAAATTTCTGGAAAAAGGCTCTTCTTTTACCACTTGTTGCCCCACCTTTTGTTTCTGCAATTGGAATGAGACAAATCCTATCTAGGTTTGGTCCAGTAAATCTTATGTTGATGAAGTTTAACTTATTACAAGAACCACTAAATTTTCTTGGAACCGGTATGGCTGGAATTTTCATTCTTCAGCTACTTCATCTTTATCCAATAATTTATCTTAATGTGCTTGCTTCACTTGAAAATATAGAAACAGCTTGCATTGAGTCGGCTGAAAATCTTGGTGCATCTTTTTTTCAGACTTTTAGAAAGGTTATACTCCCACTTGCACTGCCTGGATATTTTGCAGGGGCTTTCCTCACCTTTATCTGGTCGCTGACAGACCTTGGGACACCACTTGTCTTTGACTATCCAAAGCTTATTCCAGTTATAATTTTTCAGTCTCTCACAGATATAAATTCTAATCCTGCTGGATATGTTCTTGTAATATTTGTATCCTTAATTGCAATAGCAATTTTCTTTTTCACCAGATACCTTCTTGCCAGAATATCATTTGTTGGCATTGTAAGATACAAAACAACCATGGAATTGAAACAGTTATCAAAATTAGTCACTACATTGATAAATTTCTGCCTGGGTTTACTCCTTTTTGTATCAATACTTCCACATCTATCTGTTATCATTAATTCTTTTTCAGAAAGATGGTTTTTTACGGTAATTCCTGATAGATGGACGTTGAGGTATTATCAAGAAATTTTTTATCATCCTGTAGCAAAACTAAGTTTGATTAATAGTGTAGTATATAGCGTTATTACCGGATTTCTTATTGTTATTATAAGCGTTGTTTCGGGGTTTATAATTTCAAGGTCAAAAATCCCAGGGAAAAATGTAATTGAAGGATTTATCATTTTCCCAATGGTAATGCCTGGTATCGTCTTTGCGTTCTCTTATGTTGTGGCTTTCTCTGAATCATTTATTGATCCGAGAAAGTTTCCAGTTTTTCTCTTGATTGTCGCTTATATTTTGCGACGTCTCCCGTTTGCTGTTAGGTCAGTTGTAGCAAATTTTGAACAGATAGATATTTCATGTGAAGAGGCTGCCTTAAATCTTGGTTCATCAAGGTTTAATACACTGGTAAAAGTAACTGTACCGATGCTAAAAAGCGGTATCATCAGCGGGTTTATTTTTTCATTTGCATTCTCAATGATGGAAGTTTCAAGCAGCTTAATACTGGTTACAAAACAGGAGTATTTCCCCATCGCAAAAGGAATATATCAGCTTGCTGG
>JAMWCC010000115.1 GCA_023818375.1 Candidatus Omnitrophota bacterium
CTGGGGCGCAAATACCAGGGTATCGATGCGCAATTTTACTGGTTGGTTTGAACTAACTTCAGGTGGCACTCCTCCAGGGTTGGACGGAAGTGCCTCTACCTATGCCTATAATTTACGAGGGGGGCAGTTCTGGTATGGACCCTATTATTCCACCATTGGCGGAAAGATGAGCCGGTCAATAAAAGCTGGTTTTATTGCTGTGGTAGATGGTTACAGACTCTATTCTACTTCCGGTGTGGAATACACGGGCAGGAACCATGCCGGTAATGATGGCATTCCTGATGGGTTTAATGTTCTTTTTTTTGATGGGTCTGTGATCTGGCTCAGCAATGCTGACAGAAGGATCTGTAATATGTCGAGCGAATCGTATTATGATAACTGTAGAAATGCCCTTGGTTCGTATATATTTCAATTAACTCAGGCCCAGGTTTACAAATGAAAAAACCAATATTGACTGGCTTTTTTGTATTCTGTTTTGTATCAATCCCTGGCCGAGTGCATGCGGATTCTGCCCGCATAATATTTTCCGGTCAGTCCATTTTCAGTCTACAGGAAGCTACAGTGGAGGCCTGGGTTCTTTTTGATTTTGACCCAGCCCAGGTTGAAACAGGCATCTGGAGAGGAATGGGTGGTTGGTTTGAATTCAAGATACCAAAAAAAGAAAATGATCTCGGTGCATCTTTCAGTGTTCTCTATGGATTGAAAGCGACCGGACGTCGTACTCCTTCTGGAAGTGCCTGCTATATGCGGGTAGGTTTTTCTATAGATGGCAAGGAAGTACCCCACCCCAGTACGATTGATTGTACATCCTGGGGAACAAATAAATGGCACCATGTGGCAGTTATGTGGAAAGATGGCCGTTATCTGACAATTTATGTAGACGGTAAAGAGGTGGATCGCAGGGAATATCCATGGTCAATAATCCGCGATATACCTTCCTCAGCACAGGTAGTAATTGGTTTTACCGGCTACATTGCTAAAAATGCTGTAGCAGTGGATGAAGTTCGCATTTCTTCAGTAGCCAGAAAACCTGAAGAGCTGGGATTTTTCTGTATCCCGCTGAAACCTGATCCTGCTACACTGTTGCTTGAAAATTTTGAGAATGTATTTGAAAAAGATGGAAGGTTTTACACCCGACCAGAGGTAATAGGGGATGTTTCAGCTCCAGCGGAATATCAAGTTATCGGAGGAAAAATAGTTCCTGGAAAATATGGAAAGGGATTTTTGCTTCATCCCTGAGAAACTTTTTAGAATCAGGGGGAAAAATGAAATTGAAAACAAGTTTATGCTTGATATTAGCGATATCCATTACTCTTTCCGCCGCCATTGTTAAACCTGAGAATCCTTCGGAAAACAAAGCCGTAAGCTATCGCTGGCCAGTAGTAAATATCCCGCAGATGTCAAAAGCACCAGTGATTGATGGTCGGGTGGAAAAAACCGAATGGCTGTCAGCGGTTCAATTAGCTCCTCTTGTTACACTGGAAAAGGGCTTGTCTACCAGAGAAAACAATTTTTTGTTCGTCGGCTATGATGAGAAAAATTTATATCTTGCCTTCCAGTTTTACCGACCTTTTCACGCACTTATTCCCAGCAGTGGAACTGACCCCATGGGTGTCTGGAGAGATGATTGCCTGGAATTTTTTTTGAGGCCAGAATTCGGTGCAAGATGGGAATACAACTTTGTGGGCAATGCTGCTGGAATTTTTGAAGAAGGTAGAAGACAGATTGTAACTGACAAGAATTGGAAATGTGAATGGCAGTATAAAGCAAGAAAAACAAACTGGGGATGGGAAGGAGAACTTGCTATTCCTTTTTCTTCTCTGGGACAGGCAACTCCAAAACCAGGGGATATCTGGGAAATGGCTATCGTGAATAACCAGAAAACACCCTGGCAGGATTTAGCATCCTGGTCATTTTTGAAAAACTGGAATGCCTGTGAAGATTTCGGTTATCTTGTCTTCGGCGGCGAAGTTCCAGCCGTTAGAATTCTTCAGATGGGAGAAATTTCCAGAGATGAAGTAGGTACAATACTGGAACTGGTAAACTTCACTTCTGCGCCTGCAGAACTCCAGATTCAGTTAGCTCTGTATGACTCCAAGAAACCAGAACAGGAATACTTCAAAGAAATTGAATCAGCAGCCAATCCTCTGGGCCCTCAGGCAGAAGTTAAGGAGTGGTTACCAGCAAACAAGGTGGCAGATGAAGTTTTACAGAACTATCGTTTAATAAAAAAAATTGAAGAAAAAGTTATTGTGCCAGCCAACCAGAGTAGAAGAATTAGTCTTCTCCACTATTCCACCAGAGGACTTTATCTAATGCATTACCAGATTGTTTCTCTCAAAGATAATAAACTTCTCGCCGGTGGAGTATTACCGTTTTTACGGACTGCACCACTTGAAGTCAGTTTAACCCCTTATATTCTTTCTGCCGGTGTAGTAGAAGTAACCGCTGATTACAGAAAAGTTCCTGCAATCAGTAATGAGGCTAATGTGGAAGTGAAACTTCTGGACAAAGAAGGGAAAAATATACTCAGGAACATATCAGAGAGAGCAAACACCAGAGATTTTCGGACAGTGGTAGATTTGCCAATCGAAGGCCTTTCTCCTGGACAGTACACAGTCAGTTGTAAGATAAAATCTGCATCTGAACAATCACTGGCTGAAAGAAATGAACCTTTTACCCTACCTGCAAAACCTGAATGGTGGAAGAATACCTTTGGTGTGCCTGAAGTAAAGGATATTGTACCAGAACCCTGGGTGCCTGTAGAAAAAACAAAGGATGGCTTTACTGTCTGGAATCGAAAAGTTTCACTCTCTTCAGACCTTCAGCCAAGCATGATTATCAATGGAAATATTTCAATGTTAGCCAGCACTGCCAGTTTTCAGACAAAAGCGTTCAACATTGGTCCATTTCGTCTCGAACAGGAGAAAAAGACCGGACTCATTTACAGCGCACCGATTTTCGGCGAAAAAATTTCCGGGCAGTTGATTCTTAAAGTAGAATTCGATGGTTTTATGCATTATCGGTTAAAACTGACGCCAATTGAGAAAACGACTGTGGAAAAGTTGATTCTTGAAATACCTCTGAAATCAGATCTGGTAACTCACTATCATCATGGAGGTCTGGGGACGCCAGCCAGTTTTGCAGAATTGAAAGTTCAGAAAGGTTATGGAAAGGTATCTGAAAATGGCCTTGAGATTCCTTTCACATCAACCATCTGGCTTGGTAATGATACTCTTGGACTGGCATGGTATGCAGAAACTGATCAGTACTGGTCGCCAGCTGAAGAAAAGAAAGCAGTTCAGGTAGTAAGAATTGGAGAAAAAACTTTACTCAGAATCAATTTTGTTAATCAGCCAATAGAAATAGATCAACCGATTCAATATGAATGGGCGCTTTTACCTACTCCGACCAAACCGATGAACAAACAGTTCTTGCACCAACTGCGATATGCCCAGTCAGGATTTGATTTGAATAAGGAATTAACCGGCCTAAGTGAAGATTTTCCAAAGTTCATAGAAGCACTGGTAGAATCAGGAGCCAACGCATTTGGCCAGTGGGCGTGGACAGGAGCAACATCTGTCTGGAATGAAGATTTTGGTGCCCCAGGATACCGGCCAAAACCATTGAATGAAATTAGAAAAAAAGCTTTTCGGGAAGCCGTAAGATACGCTCATGAAAAAGGGATCAGATGGGTTACTGTGTATGCTATCTGGAATTGTTTCAGCAACTGGCATGATGTAGGCGAAATCTGGAGAGAACAAGCCCTTTATCCTTTAGTACCAAGCTTTGGAGGCTATCTCTACTGTCCACAGGCACCATTTGCTGACTGGTACATCGCTACCTTAAAACGAACCATTGAAGAATTGGATATTGATGGCGTATATCTGGATAGTTCATCTTCACCTCGTATCTGTTCCAACCTTCACCACGGTCATGGATACATAGATAAAACAGGAAAACTTCATGGAACCTATCCGGTTTTTGCCTGTAGAGAATTACATAAACGGATTTATACTCTTTTCCATGGAGAAATAAAAAAGGATGGCTTAATTTATGCTCATAACTCCCATTTCCCTTTTATGGCTGTAGAATCCTTTGTAGATGTTCACCACTGTGGCGAAGGTTCTACACTTGACCGGGATATCGCTATCCCCAAATTTTATGGATATCCTTTTGGTGTACCAGTAAGTTTCACCCGCTGGAACAATCCCGTCTATCCAGAAACAAGGATGAATTCCTGGCGGTTCGTTCTTCAAATGGATAGCACCATTAAAGCCCATCCTGGCATGGTGATAAGTAAAAAAATCTTTCCGGATTATAAGGGATTTGGCCGGGAATATTATCTTGCCAAAGGATATGATCCACAGGGTGAAGCGGTCTGGCAGGTCTGGAATGCTTACAGAAATTTTCCATGGGAAAACTCTATCTGGATACCCAGCTGGAAATCTGAGTCCTATGTTACAACCGGAGACAAGGATATCTTGACATGCCTTCATTTGAACCAGAAAAAGGCGGCATTGCTTACCTGTTCTTCTTTTAAGAAAGATGACACCACTGTAAAACTTAAGGTTGACTGGGAAAAAATGGGGTTTGATCCACGAAAAGTCAAGATACTGGATTGTATAACCCTAAAAGAAATAACAGATGGTATTGATAATGAAGGATTTATCCTGAAAATAAACGGCAATCTTTTTCGGATGTTACTCATTATTCCATCCAGTTAACGGCTGGTTATTGTTTTTGAAAATCGATATACTGCTATTTTGAAGGATATTCCTTGTGGCATATCGGATAATACCACTGTTTTCGTCCTTTGCGAGGCAAAATTAAACATGTTAAAATAGAACTGTAAATCAAGAATTCAAGAATCTGTCAAACAATGGCTTTTTTTAGGCCTGCTTATAAATAATCAGGAGATAATCCGTGGCTGGAATCGCAGGGATTACCCTTTGTAACGGAAAAAATCTTGTGAATAGAATGCTTGACAGAATTACCCACAGGGGACGCAACCGTAAAGTCATCGAAATGAACGGTTTCACAATTGGTATTGTTTTCTCTGAAAAAGACAGATGTGAAATTCTGAAAAATCAAATCAAATTAGAAGATAGAAACAATCAACACCATTTTACCAGTGTTACTGGAACCGATACTGGCTTAATTCTCACTCGCGATATGCCCGGAGTGAAACCAATGTATTATGGTTTTACAGACGACGGATATTTGTGTTTTGGTTCTGAAATAAAGGCACTTGTTGAGTTGAAACCGAATATTTATTGCCTTCCGCCAGGAACAATGTTTGATGGAAATAATCTAATTGCCAATAACAATGTTAAAAAAGAGCAAATTCCACTTAAAGACCCTGATGAAATTGCCAGAACATTGAGAGAAAAACTTTTTAATGCTGTTGAAGAATATTCTGGTACTGGCAATTATGCTGGTGTGTGGTTATCCGGCGGACTTGATTCAAGTATCATAGCAGTTGTTTTGAACCAGTTTACAAAAAAACTTCACACATTTTCAATAGGATTAAAGAACTCTCCTGATTTATTAAATGCAAGCAAGGTTGCAGAAATGATTAAATCAGAACATCATGAAATTATCATCGATCTTGACGATATTTCAGGAATTTTGCCAGAAACAATATATCATCTTGAATCCTTTGATGCATTACTTGTACGTTCTTCAATAGCAAACTATATCCTTGCTAAACATACAAAAGAAAGTGTTGAATTGGTTTTTTCAGGAGAATGCAGCGATGAGTTATTTGCTGGATATAGCTATATGAAACAACTATCCAGGGATCAACTTGCTCTGGAGATTATCAGCTGTTTATCAAACTTACACAACACTGCATTACAGAGGGTTGATAGATGTTCGTCTGCCTTCGGGTTGATCGCACAGGTTCCTTTTGCACATCCTGAAATTATTGACTATGCTTTAAAAATTCCTGTGGAATTAAAAATTCACAATGGAATTGAAAAATGGATACTGAGAAAAGCTTTTGAAACAATGCTTCCGGCAGATATCCTTAACAGGACAAAAGCAAAATTCTGGGAAGGTTCTGGAATTGGAAAAACAATTCTGGCATATGCAGAAAAAAATATATCTGACAATGAATTTTCCAATGAATACAGATTGAAAAACGGATGGGAGCTTAATTCAAAAGAAGAATTGTTTTATTACAGAATTTTTCGGGAAAAATTTGGTGAACTGAAAAACATTTCCTGGATGGGAAGAACAAAAAGGACAGAAAAATGAAAATACTCGGTGCTACTATTGGAAATTGCATTCATACAGCAGGAATACTGGGTTTTCTTGAATATGCAAAAAAATTTGGACACGATTGTGTTTTTGCGGGGACAAGAAAAAATGCTACAGAATTGATGAATTTAATAGAAGAAATAAAACCAGATTTGGTTGCTCTCAGTTATCGTTTAACACCCGAAGTCGCCTGCAACATATTTGATGAACTTAAAAAGCAAATAAAGGCAAGGGGTTTAAAGAACATCAAATTTGCCTTTGGTGGAACAGAATCAGTCTGCGTTGTTGCAAAAAAATCCGGTATTTTTGATTTTGTTGTTTCACAGCAGAAGGGAATGAAGGATCTTGCTGAATTTCTTTCAGGACAAAAATCTCAGGAGATAAAAAAAATTTATCCACAAAATCTTGTTGAACGAATTGAAAAAAGTTATCCCTATCCTCTGTTAAGACATCACTTTGGTCTGCCATCTTTGAAAGAAACCATACAAGGTGCCAAAACTATTGCCGAAAGTATGATTCTTGATATTCTTTCTCTTGGCCCAGACCAGAATGCACAGGAATATTTTTTCCATCCTGAAAAGATGGATCCCGCGCAGGATGGGGCAGGTGGAGTGCCGATAAGAAAGCCAGAACATCTTGAACAGATATTTCAAGCTACAAGATGTGGAAATTTTCCGCTGGTACGCTGTTATGCGGGAACAAACAATCTTCTAAAATGGGCTAAAATGACTGTGAAAACTATAAATAATGCCTGGGGAGCAGTACCAATTTTCTGGTACAGCAAACTTGATGGTCGTTCAAAAAGACCTTTGAAAAAAGCAATTGAAGAAAACCAGAAAGTTATAAAATGGTACGCACAAAAAGGAATACCGGTAGAAATCAATGACTCACATCAATGGGGATTGAGACATGCACCTGATAGTATTGAAGTTGCGACTGCTTTCATCGCTTCATATAATGCTAAGAAACTGGGGGTTTCCCACTATATCTTCCAGTATATGTTCAATACTCCTGCTGGAATAAGTCCCAATATGGACATTGCAAAAATGTTAGCAAAAAAGGAGCTGATAGAAAGATTGGAAGACAAAAATTTTACAATATACACAATGGTAAGGGCTGGTCTTGCAAGCTTATCATCAGATCCTCATATTGCCAAGGGACAGCTTGCTTCATCCATAATACTCTCAATGACCCTCAAACCTCACATTGTTCACGTTGTTGGCTTCAGTGAAGGAGACCATTGCGCAACCGCAGAGGAAATTATAGAAAGTTGTAAAATTGCCCATGGAGTACTTCACAATACAACGTGCGACTGGCCTGAATTTGTCATGAGTGAAAGAATACTTAAAAGAAAAAAACAACTTATAGAAGAAGCAGAGATAATTAT
Source organism: Candidatus Omnitrophota bacterium (assembly GCA_023818375.1). Classification (GTDB taxonomy): domain Bacteria; phylum Ratteibacteria; class UBA8468; order B48-G9; family DTJG01; genus DTJG01. The sequence continues at coordinate 7,652 of JAMWCC010000115.1, forward strand.
TGACGCGATCAGGAAGTCGTCTCCCGAAAAGGACGGGCTTATTAACCCTGAAAGCCTTGCAAAGGCAGTTGAAACTGGTATCCTTGACGCTCCTGACTTAAAGGGAAACAAATATGCAAAAGGAACAATAAGTACAGAAATTATTGATGGTGCCTGCTATATTGTTGACAGATGTACTGGAAAAATTATCACAGAGTACGAAAGAATCAAAAAACTGAAAATGGTGGGAAAATGAAAATTTTCGAAGAAAAACAGGGAAACCAATTTCTGAATCAGCTTAAAATAAGAAGTAAAGACATAAAATTTTGCGTCCTTGGGGCAGGAAATGGTGGAATGGCAATGGCAGGACACCTTGCTATAATGGGCTTCAGGGTTAACCTTTACAATAGGAGCCAGGAAAAACTCCGTGGAGTTAAATGGCATGGTGGAATCCAGATTACAGGAGAGATAAAAGGATTTGGTGAAATTGCACTGGCGACAACAGATATAGAAAAAGCTATCAGTGAAGTAGATATTCTGATGGTTGTCGTTCCTGCTGCAGCCCATGCTTATATCGCTGAAAAATGCGCTCCATATGTAAAAGATGGACAGGTCATTATACTTAATCCTGGAAGAACAGGTGGTGCACTGGAATTTAGGAAAATATTTATTGACAAGGGTGTGGACAAAAAAATTTTTCTTGCTGAAGCACAGACCTTTTTATATGCATCGAGACTAACATCCTCGGCATCTGCTCATATATTCAGGATAAAAAAAGAGGTCCCACTTGCAACATTACCATCATACTGGATTCCAGGTGTTTTATCTGTAATACACGAAGCTTTTCCGCAGTTTGTCCCTGGTGACAACGTCCTTAAAACAAGCCTTGACAATATTGGAGCGGTATTCCATCCCGCATTAACAATATTTAACACATCATGGATTGAAAAAACAAAAGGCAACTTTGATTTTTATCATGATGGCTTGAGCAAATCCCTTTCATTGCTGCTGGAAGAAATAGATAGGGAACGAGTTTGTGTTGCTGCTGCACTTGGAATAAAGATTAATTCTGCACGGGAATGGCTTTATCAGGTTTACAATTCCTATGGTGAAACCCTTTATGAAGCAATTCAAAGATCATCTGGATACAGAGGAATTAAGGCACCGCAACAGATTGACCACAGATATGTCTGGGAAGATGTACCATACAGTCTGGTTCCTATTTCTTCTATTGGCAAAATGTTAGGCATCAAGACACCAACAATAGATGCTGTTATACACATTTCAAATATTTTGTTGAAAAAAAACTTCTGGAATGAAGGTAGAACAGTTGAAAAGATTGGAATTGCAGGCTTGTCAGTAAAAGAAATAATGCAGCTTGTTACAGGTTCATAAAAGGAGATGATATGGAACTTATAGGAATAAAAGATTTTGCAATAACAATTGCTGTTTTTTTTGTAAAACTTATTCTGGTGGTTTTATTCTTTTTCCTCGGTTGGATTGTTTCCTATCTTTTGCGAGAATTTTTTGACTGGTTTTTCAGAAAAATCGGTTTTGAAAAATTTTGCGACAAAACAGGCATCACTGAATTTTTGAAAAAAGGACAGGTTTCTTATACCCCGAGTAAACTTTTTGCAAGCTTTATTTTCTGGATTTCAATATTGATCATCATATTTTTGGGTATTAACATCATGAATGTTAAGGTATCCAGTGTAATTCTTGAAAAATTTGCTGAAATGATACCCCAATTACTCGGTGGAATCTTCATATTCATTGTTGGAACACTTCTTGTAATTTTTGCTGGAAATTTTGCTCAAACCCTTGCAAATAATGCCAATTTCATGCATGCATCGTTGCTTGGAAAAGGAATAAAAATCATCGGTATTGTATTTCTTGCTGTTCTGGTGCTTGATTTTCTCGGTATCGGTGAAAAAACAATTGTGTATGCCTTTCAGGTAATATTCGCAGGGATTATTTTTGCTTCAGCAATTGCCCTCGGCATGGGCTGCAAAGACATAGTTAAAGAAAATGCCGAACAGATTTTGAGAAATTTAAGAGAAAGAAACCAGCCAGGAGGTCCTGATTTAGAAGGATAATTTTTATTCACCAATAATTTGAAACCTGTTATTGCTTCCTACATCTATAATTATGGGAAAAAACAAAAAGGAGGTGGTGAATATGGTGAAACTTGTTAAATGGGAGCCCTTCAGGGAGCTGGATGAAATCAGGAGCGGCTTTGACAGGTTGCTTGAAAGATTCAGAACAGAGTT
>JAMWCC010000079.1 GCA_023818375.1 Candidatus Omnitrophota bacterium
CCGACATCGCATATCATCAAGATAAGATAAAAAGAGGATATGACATGTTAATTAACTTATGGGGACCAGACCATGCCGGTTATGTAGCAAGAATTAAAGCTGCAGTTTCTGTTCTTGGTTTTTCTCCAGAAAAACTCAAAATCATAATAGTGCAATTAACAACCTTGTACCGTGGAAAAGAAAAGATTTCAATGTCAACGAGAAAAGGACAGTTTATAACATTAAGACAACTTGTGGATGAAGTGGGTCCAGATGCTGCAAAATTTTTTTTCCTTTTCAGAAAGGCTGATAGCCATCTTGATTTTGATCTTGAACTAGCAAAGAAACAAACAGAAGAAAACCCTATCTATTATATTCAATATGCATATGTAAGAGCAAAACACATCATTGCCTTTGCAAGAGAAAAAGGGATTAAAGAAAGTGACATTACAAATGCAGACCTTTCCCTTTTGAAGGAGGATCTGGAGATTGAAATATTAAAAAAACTCAAGAAATTTCCAATAATTGTGGAACAGGCAGCAAAAAATCTTGAAGTGTCAACGATTTCTCACTATACGCTTGACATTGTGCGTTCATTTCACTCGTATTATCAAAAATTCAGGGTGGTCGATGAAAATTTTAAACTTTCTTGTTCTCGACTTGCCCTTGTTTTGTCATTCATGACTGTAATGGAATTAAATCTCGAACTTTTGAATATATCGAAACCTGAGAAAATGTAAAAATTGAGACTTTTTTCGAAAGGTTGACATCTGACAAATTTTGAAGTAATTTATTTATGTATGCCCACAAAAAAAGAAATTACAACAATTATCCAGAATATTGGGCTCTGGGACCGCCAGTCGATCGAAAAAGCGCTTCAAGAACAGGAAACAACGGATAGACCACTTAAAGAAATATTTCAGAATATGGGACTTTTACCCTTTGGTGATGTCCCGGCGACACTCTTTTTCCAGCTGGGTATTGTACAACAAAGCCTGCCGTTAAAAGAAATTCCACCCGATATAATCAATCTCATCTCACCATCCTTTGCAAAAAAACATAGAATAATTCCATGGGAAATCAGAGAAGACCAAAAGCTGGTGCTTGTAACTGATGACCCCATTAATATCATCGCAAGCGATTACTTTAAAAAAGTCTTAAATGTTTCCAATGATATTGAAATAATCGTCACTTTTCCAAATGAAATAGATCAACTAATGGCAAAATATTTTGAACAGCAAGATATAGAAGACCTTACCGCAATGCTTCAAGAAGTTGGTAGTGCTGATACCATTGAAGCAGTTGAAGATGAAGAAATTATCACAGAGGACGACGAAGAAGCATTAGCACTTCAGGCACCTGTTGTAAAGATTGTTAATCTGATTTTTGTAGAAGCACTCAGAAGAAGGGCAAGTGATATCCATCTTGAACCACTTGAAAAGAAATTCCGGGTTAGGTTCAGGATTGATGGTGTGTTATATGAAATCGTAAGTCCTCCAAAAAGGGTAGAAAGAGCTGTAATTGCACGTGTCAAGCTAATGGCAAAAATGGACCTTGCAGAAAAAAGACTTCCACAGGACGGCCGCATCATGCTTGATATAGGTGGTAGACCCATTGACTTTCGTGTATCAACATTACCGGGTATCTACGGAGAAAGTGTGGTCTTGAGAATCTTGGACAAACAAAAAGCACTGAAGGATCTTGACCAACTTGGTTTTATGGAAGAGGATTTAAAAAAATGGGAAAATCTTCTTAAGTACTCTGGTGGAATACTTCTTGTAACCGGACCGACTGGTTCTGGAAAAACTACAACTCTTTATGCTTCATTAAAAAAATTGAACACAATTGACAAAAAGCTGATGACAGTAGAAGAACCTGTTGAATATCAAATCCCTGGCATAAATCAGACGCAGGTAAAACCAGAAATAGGACTCACTTTTGCTTCTGTATTAAGAGCATTTTTACGACAATCCCCGGACATTATTCTCGTTGGTGAAATCCGTGATTTTGAAACAGCAGACATTGCACTTCGCGCTGCTTTAACTGGACACCTTGTTTTCAGTACCCTTCATACAAATGATGCTCCCAGTGCAATCACAAGATTGATTGATCTTGGTATACCACCTTTTTTGGTTGCTTCCTCTGTCCAGGGCGTCATGGCGCAAAGACTTGTAAGAGTGCTTTGCAAATTTTGCAAGCAACCTGTTGAACCGGATGAGGATATGAAAAAAATCTTGAAAATACAGGAAGGAGAAAAAGTAACAATCTATGAACCAAGAGGCTGCCCTGAATGTAATTTTACCGGGTTTATGGACAGAATTGCTATATTTGAAATATTCATCATGAATGACAAACTAAGGGAACTTACTATGAGAAGAGCAACTGCTGAGGAACTAAAGAAAGAAGCGATAAAATCAGGAATGTCAACCATGAGAGATGATGGCTTTAGAAAAGTGAAACTTGGGCTTACCACAATCCAAGAAGTTATTGATGTTGCAGGGGAGGTATAATGCCAAAACCAATTGAAGAACTTCTTGAAATGATTGTAAGAGAAAATGCAGCTGACCTTCATATAAATGTTGGTCTTCCACCGATGATGAGACATCACGGTGGACTGGTCAAAATGGATTCTGAGCCCTTAACGCCAGAAGACACTGTCAACTATATGAAGGCAATTACATCAAGGGAACATCAGGAAGAACTTCAAAGGGTTGGAGGAACTGACTTTGGTTTTGCTTTCAAAGACATCGCAAGATTCCGTGTCTCAGTTTTTAAAGAACGCGGTCATATAGCAATGGCTCTCAGATTGATTCCTTATAAATTCCTGACATTTGAACAGTTGGGCCTTGAAGAAAAAACCATGAAGTACCTTCTTACAAGACCCCGCGGATTGATACTTGTAACAGGACCAACCGGTTCAGGAAAAACAACCACCCTTGCCTCAATGATTGACTATATGAACACCCATATGGACCTTCATATAATCACAATAGAAGACCCCATAGAATATTACCATCCGCACAAAAGGTCTATCATAACCCAGAGAGAATTAGGAGTTGATGTGCCATCATTTGCTGAAGCTTTACGAAGAGGATTGAGACAGGACCCGGATGTATTCCTTGTTGGGGAAATGAGAGACCTTGAAACAATCGAAGCTGCTATTACAGCTGCTGAAACAGGCCATATTGTTTTTGGAACTTTGCACACCACTGGAGCAACCCGTACAATAGATAGAATTGTAAATGTTTTCCCTGTCGAACAGCAAGAACAGATAAGGGTTATGCTTTCTGTTTCAATTCTTGCGGTAATATCTCAAATATTACTTAACAGAGTGGATAAACCTGGGAGAATTGCTGCCTTTGAAATAATGATTGCTACTCCTTCCATTCAAAACCTTATTCGTGAAAGAAAAACATACAGAATTATTTCGGACATACAGACGGGAATGAAAATGGGTATGATAACCCTTGATGCATTTCTTATGAAACTTTTCAAAGAAGGCAAAATATCTTTTGAGGATGTGATGATTTATAGCCAGTATCCCGAACAGGTTAAACAACAGCTTGCTGCGGAAGGGGTTATTGATCCTGCGCTCGCATCTAAAGAATATGGTGAATCAATAGAAGCAACAGAACAAGCAAAAGGATAACATGGCTGAAAGAAAACTTCTCGGCGAAATGTTGATTGAAGCAGGGCTTCTGACTGAAAAACAGCTTGAAGAAGCCCTGAAAGAACAGGTAAAAACCGGAAGATTTTTAGGCAGAATTCTTGTTGAAAAGGGATATGTTGACGAAAAAGAATTGAAAAAAATTCTTAGCCGCCAGGCTGGCATTGAAATGATCGATTTAAAAAACACTGTCATAGACAAAAACGCAATAAGTGTGTTTCCCTCTGCCCTGGCGAAAACCTATAATGTGTTACCAATAAAGTTAGAAAAGAATGTTTTGACCCTTGCAGTTGGTGATACTTTGAGCTTGAACATTCAGGACGACATCTCATTTATCCTTGGTTATAAAGTAAAGATGGTTCTGGCTGATGAAGAAGACATTAAGGAAAATATCAATGTTTATTATGGGTCTGAACTTGAGACAATAGACGACCTTATAAAATGGATATCCCAGGACATGTCTGAAATGGAAGAACTTGAAACAATAGCCTCTGCAAGTGGTGAATACGCAACAATCACAAGCCTTGAAGAAATAGCATCCCTTCCACCAGTGGTAAAACTATTTGACCTTATACTGCTTCAGACAGTGAGAGACAATGCATCTGACGTACATCTTGAACCATTTGAAAACGACTTCAGGGTAAGATACAGGGTTGATGGAGTGCTTTATGATATGGTTCATCCTCCAAAAGGACTTGCCTTTGCGCTTTTCTGCAGATTTAAAATTATGGCTTCAATGGACATTGCAGAAAGAAGGCTTCCTCAGGACGGCCGTATTGAACTATCCGTTATGGGTAGGCCTGTTGACCTGCGTGTAAACACCGTTCCCACAGTATTTGGAGAATGCCTTGCAATCCGTGTACTTGACAGAGGAAAAACAATCTTTGATATGGAAAACTTAGGTCTTCTCCAGGAAGACATGGAAAAGGTTGAAAAATTGATACATAAGCCCCATGGAATCATCCTTGCAACTGGTCCCACTGGATGTGGAAAAACTACCACATTATATGCTCTTTTAAGAAAGTTAAACACACCTGAAGTTAAGCTGATAACCACTGAAGACCCGGTTGAATATATGCTTGACGGAGCCATCCAGGTTCCGGTTAAAGAAAGTATTGGCCTTACTTTTGCTGCATGTATCAGAAGTATCCTACGTCAGGACCCTGATATCATACTTGTTGGAGAGGTCCGTGACTTTGATACCGCGCAGATGGCAATACAATCATCCCTCACAGGACACCTGGTTTTGAGTACCCTTCATACAAACGACGCACCAACTACTATTATGAGACTTGTGGATATGAAGGTTGAGCCATTCCTTCTTGCTTCCACAATAGAAGGTATAATTGCACAAAGACTTGTCAGGGTACTATGTCCAAGATGTAAGGAAGAATATAGACCCACAAAACAGGAAATAATAGAACTGGGGCTTACTGAAGAACAGGCAGAACAGCTAAAATTCTACAAGCCCGTTGGATGCCCTTTCTGCAGAGGTGGATATAAAGGGAGAACAGGAATTTTTGAAATCCTTATTCCCAATGAAGCATTGTGGAACGCAGTCCTTCAAAACAAGCCCCTTGGTGAAATCCGTGAAATTGCGGTTAAAGAATGCAAAATGAAAACACTTGTTGAGGTCGGCATTGAAAAGATAAACTTAGGCATAACATCTGTTGAAGAGGTTATGAAAGAAGTTCATGGTTATGGTTAAGTGTAATATCTTGACATTGTTGGGTTTTAAAAGGTATCATAAAACCGGGAAAAGGGATCAAGGATGGCGAATTTCCAATACTCAGGGCTTGACGCTTCAGGAAAGGTTGTAAGTGGAACAATAGAAGCCGCAAGTTCCCAGGATGCGATATCAAAACTCAAGTCAATGGGTTACTATGTAACAAGTGTTTCTGCAGGAAGATCAACAACTTCAACAAAACCCCCACAGGCAACCAAACAAACACAAAAAGTGCCAGCAAAGAAAAAAGCAGCAGGTGGTGGAATAAATATAAGCTTGCCATTCCTTGGTGGGAATAAAATAAAGCCAAAGGAATTGATGATCATAACGCGCCAGCTTGCAACCCTTATTGGTTCTGGTTTACCACTTTTGCGGGCGCTGAAGGTTCTTGAACAGCAAAGAAAGGGTGGCGCAGCAAAGGTCCTCAACAGAGTGGCAAGTGAAATTGAGCAGGGAGCACTTTTCTCTGAAGCGCTTGCAAAATTTCCTTCAAGTTTTCCCAGAATCTATGTGGCTATGGTGAAAGCGGGTGAAGCGGGTGGAGCGCTTGAATCAGTCTTAAGCCGCCTTGCTGAATTTATGGAAAAGGAAGCAAAACTTAGAGGAAAAATTAAGTCAGCCATGGCATATCCTGCAGTTGTTGTTGTAGTTATGATTGGTATTTTGACCTTTATTATGGTAAAGATAGTTCCTACATTTACCAAGATTTTTGAAGATATGGAAGTAGGTGACCTTCCTGCAACAACAGTACTTCTTATCAAGATGTCAAAACTCATGGCAGAACGTTCATATCTCATCATTGCCTTCATCTTTGCTCTGGTGATTCTATACAAGGTAGCAAACAAAATTAAGTTCACAAAATATCTCATCGACAAGGTAAAACTGAGACTTTTTATTTTTGGACCCGTGATTTCAAAAACAATAATAGCGCGCTTTGCAAGAACATTCGCTACCCTTATCACCAGCGGCGTTCCGATACTTCAGTCCCTTCAGATTGTAAGGGACACTGTTGGAAATGAAGTTATTGCCAATGCCATCAATGAGATACGCAACCGCGTAAGAGAAGGAGAAGGAATTTCAGGAATTATGTTGAGGACAGGCGCATTTCCACCAATGGTAACAAATATGATTGCAGTCGGTGAAGAAACTGGTGCAATGGATGCAATGCTTGAAAAAGTTGCAGACGCTTATGAGGCAGAAGTGGATGCTGCTGTTGCTGCAATGACATCAATGCTTGAACCAATTCTTATTGTTTGTCTCGGTGTTGTTGTTGGTTTCATAGTTATTTCACTTTTTATGCCACTTATAAAGATAGCATTAAGTCTATCAGGAGGTGGCGGAGGAGGTGGGGGAGGAGGTGATTAATGAAAAAAGAATCAGGGTTTACGCTTGTAGAAATACTTGTTGTAATTGCAATTATAGGAATACTGGCGGCATTGCTATTACCTGCCCTTGCAGGAGCAAGAGAAAGAGCAAGAAGAACAACCTGTCTTAATAATTTAAAACAAATAATGGCAGCGTATGAAATGTATGCGGAGGACTACTTTGAAAATTATCCAGTGGCAGATTATAGCATTTACAAAAATATCTATCCGAATCTGATAAAAACACCGCATACATTCTGGTGTCCTTCGACAATCTCAAGGGGTGTAAGAGCGCCGGATAGTATTGATGCAACAAACTGGAACAACTCTTACAGTTTTGTTTTTGGATTAACCACTGGCAACAACTGTCCAAATCCTGTTCCAGTGATAAGTGATAAAGGTGTTTATGCTGGTTCATCAGCCGATTATGGAAACCATAAAGATGGAATAAATGTTCATTATCTTGATGGTTCTGCAATGTGGATATTAAAAGAAAAAATTGTTTATTACAATGGTGGAAATGGACCTGTAGATGGAGTTAATGTAGCCTGTACAGAAGATGGGCAATCTATTGATATCAAAGCTGATAGTGTGGAATCCAAATGGGGGCAATAAAATGAAAAGAAAAGGTTTTACTGTAGTTGAACTTCTTGTTGTAATGGTCATCATCGCCATGCTTGCTGCGATGCTGCTACCTGCTTTGAGAAAAGCAAGGGCAAAGTCAGCAAGAGACAAAGCAAAAAATGAAATGGCAGCAATCGCGAGCGCAATGATTATGGCAAAGAATGATATCGGCTATTATGTCAGGATATGTGACCTATCAGATTCTACCTTACCTACCTCATATACAGGACAAACCTATGCCTATTTCAATACAGTTACAGGAGAAGACGATACGAGTGTAACAAGTGAAATAACTCAAGGTCATCCCTGGGATGGACCATACCAGGTTTTTCAGGAAAATTCAGTTTTCAGTACAAGCAGAGGTAGCCTACCCACTGATGAAACGGGTACCTGGAACCTTAATGCTACTGATTTATACGGAACACCATTGGATCCATGGGGCCATCCTTATATTGTTGCTTATAATTCAACTGACAAGATAATGATAATTTATTCAGCAGGTCCAGACGGAAAAATACAAACAAATGCAGGAAGCAAACAAATTCCGGCAAATTCAGATGATATTGTTTATGTATTCAGATGAATACAAAGACAAAAAATGGAGTTGCGCTCGTTATTGTAATTGTCCTGATACTGTTATTTTCTGCCATTATTCTCTCAGTAGTACTCACGAGCACAACTGCCTATAGAAGGTCAGTGTATTTTAGAGACCGCAACATTGCTTTCAATCTTGCGCAGATTGGTATTGCTGATGCTCTTTATAAACTGAACTATAGGTATCATGATCCTGGTCATTACTATGGTTTCAGACCTGATGGAGAATGCCTGCTTTTATCAGATGGTGCACCAAAAAATGGTGATATCTTTACATATACATTAAAAGCCACTGAAATTGGTTTTCCACTTGCCTCAATAAATGATGGTGTTACAGTTCAGCTCATAATCAATGATGGTACATATCCTGATACACTTTTGGCAATAGGTAAATATCGAGGAAGAACAGCAAAACTATCTGCTGGAATAAGAACTTTAAGCGATGAAAACACAAACCTTCAAAGGCCACTTGCTGATAGTGCTGACTGGGATACAAAAGGAGTTCCCGAAGCTTTCAATAAACATGTAATTTATGCCGGCAGTGTCAGTGGAACAGGCACAACTGTAAAAGGAAATATCGCAACAAGTTCTCCCAAGCCTGACCCCTGGCCTGCAACATGGACTGATGCCACCTGGATTCAAACAAGTATTTCTCTGCCAAAACCCATTGTACCATATGTTCCTTTTGAAACTAACCCTGACTATCCACCGAGTCCTGATTGGAATGGCTGGATTGAATTCCAGATGAGAGGTCAGCCAAGATACAGAATTGATGGAGGTTCATGGAACTTGATTACTGGTTATCCAGGTGGTGGAGTAAGTTATTCTGCTGATGGGACAAATACAGAAACATTTACTTTTACAGGTACCTTCAACCCACAAGGAAGAAAAATCTATGTCAGGGCAAGCTTTTCACCATCTGGTAGAAGCGGTGGTGCCTGCTTTGATGGCTCTTCAGGTAATATAAATATCGTCAATTCTGTGCTTGCAGACGGAAACATTGTTTTCAAAGGCAATGTCAATCTATCTCAAAACGCTATCTTTGAGGCAGATGTTAATAATGACGGTGTTGGAACACTTATTATTCATCCAAATACAACTTTTTCTGGCTCTGACCTTATCGTTTATGACTATAATGGCAATGGCTCATTTGTCATAAACCAGGCAAATATCACTATTAATGGTGCACTGATTACAAACTGTTCAATGACGATTGGAGCAAATGCCAACAATTTTAGAATTGACGCAACAACCAGTACAAAAAATGCAGCTATAATTCTATACTCACCACAAACAACCACATTCACACTCAGCTCTACTCCGGATATTACATTGGGAAATAGCCAGCATTATGCATTTTTGTTGTTAGCCCAAAATGTTGATCCATTAGCTGTTAAACAATTGACTGTTAATATCGGAACATCTGGAAATGTTGACTTTTTCACCAGACCCATAATAAACCTTGGAAATAAAGCAACTTTTGTTGCTTATTCAACGGCTATTCCACCTTCAATACCACATGCGATAAATTTAAATATTGGAAGTGGTTCATATTATGCTAAGATTCCAGGGCTAATTTTTTCTTATGGTAATCCTGGCAATATCACATTGAACAATGCCAATACATACATCAATGGATGTCTTGTCGCAAACGGTACAGTAACATTAAACAGCGGAACTCTTGTATATGATAAAAACGCTCTTTCAGCCGACAGAGTGAATATATATTCTGGTTTTGCGGGTGGTAGAAGAATTTATTTACCAATGAACTGGAAATTACAATGGTAAAAAAAGGACTTTCAATACTTGAACTTCTTGTTGCGATTTTTTTGATAACAATAGTCATTGGAACAGGTCTACTGATTATCGCAGCAAATCTGAATGTGATGAAAAAATCAAATGAGATGCTGATTGCTGCAGCAGTTGCTCAGTATCATATAGAAATTGTTAAAACAATTGATTTCCCACCTGTTTTTGTGGATAGACAATCATATTTCCCTAAAAAAATAAGCGATTCTTCCAGTTTCGACACCACTTACTTAGTCCCGAGTGTAAAACCTGATTTCAAAATCTACATGGGTTGTGTCTGGTATAATGAAAATGGCGATGAAATAGCATCAGATACAGAGCTAAATAAAGTTATCCTGAGAAAAGTAAAAATCGAAGTAAGAAGAAACAAAGATAATTATTCGCTATTCAGTATGCCTGTTTACATAGTAAGAAATGGAGTATACTGATGAAAAAAAGAACAAATTCTGGTTTTACCATGCTTGAGATTCTTGTTGTACTTACTCTTCTTGTAATCATAGTGGGACTATCCGCGTATCTTTATGCACGTGCTGCAAGATTGCGAAAACTTATCACCTATCAAAGTGATGTTCAATCTACCCTCAACTCAATGATTACCGAGATTACATATGGCTCAAGGTCAACAACAGGACTTGAGTTTGCACATGAGATAAAAAAGGATGTCCAGACACCCCTTTATGAACTCGGGCTATACGACAAAACAAAAAATGAATATGTATTTTATCTCGTTTCTCCTGGAATGAATTCAGGAATTCCCTCTACCCTGCCTACTACTAACACAGATACTACTCTGTGGCAGGCAAAAACAAATACACCAACAACACCAGCAAGAAATTCTGGTGAGTGGAAACTCATAGATGCAAACAAATCTGTAGAACTTGCTTCAGGAAGTGGTTTTACTTATTATCAGCTGACAAATACAGGGCTCAAAAAGATTGACAATCTTTTGTCTGAAACACCAGTTGCAGTAAAAATAACACTCAGAGGAAAAACCACTGACCCATCCTTGAAAACACGTCCTGTTATTGAATTGACAAGTCTTGTGAGATTGAAAAACAAACTTCCATTCTGACAAAAAAATGAAAAAATCCGGATACACTCTTGTTGAAATTCTTGTTGTGCTTGTAATAATTTCAATGCTCGCTTTACTTACGCTTCCCGCGACAAAGAAAGCAAGAACAAAGGCAGCAATTCTAAAAACAAAAGCCATTATTGCTTCAATTGAAGCAGCGCTCTCCATGTATCAAACAGATATGGGAAACTACCCTGAAAGTACTGGTTCAAGTGTTATCCTCATTGAAGCACTTATGGGACCAATGGATGATGAAAACTGGAAAGGACCATATATGAGGTTCAAGCAAAAAGACGTGGATGAAAATAAAAATGTTATTGATACATGGGGAAATCCATTAAAATATGTTTATCCACAAAATGAAAAAAGCAATGTTCCTTTTATCATTGTTTCGTCAGGGCCTGACAAAAAATTTGAAACAGCAGACGATATTGGAAACTGGTAAAAATGGCATTACTTTTATAGAAATTCTTGTTGTTGTTACAATCCTAAGCATAATTATTGGTTTTTCTGTCTTTTATCCTTTCAGGTCGTTAAGCACAACAAACCTTGAAATTGCCAGCAAAACTATCTGTGAAATACTTAATACAGCAAGAAGCTATGCGATTGCTGAAAGAAAAAATTTCAAGGTCATTTTTGAAGATAATTCCTGTGGAATTTACAGAAATGATGGAACATTGATTGGAAAGGTTTACAAATTCCCTCAGTTTATTGTTATTAAAGAAAAAACTGATGGCTTTTCACCTGCAGAATTTTTACCCGAAGGTGCTGCCAGACAGGCAGGACATCTTGTTCTCCAAGATACATCAACAAAGAAAACAAAAAAGATTATTCTTTATAACCTGACAGGAAAAACGAAAATTCAAAAGAAATGAAATATGGTTATTCCCTTATTTCGGCTCTGGTTTCAGCAGTCATTATTTTGCTTGGTATTGCCTTTGTACTTGCAGTTATTCAAAATACTGAAAGGCTTTTCAAAAGGGCAACAAACTATCAGGATTTTGCAATAGCAGCCGAGATCCTCAATGATAAAATACAGGAAGAATTCAGCTCAGCTGGTAGCACTGTTCCTGAAAAAATTGAAGGAAAGATGCCTGGATTTCGTAATCTTAAATATGAAATCAACTTTCACAAAATACAGGATAATTTGTATGAAGTCCGTATCAAACTTACAAAAATTGTTGAAGGGAAAAACTATTCAGAAGAATTTATTACTTCATTACACCAGAGATAAAAAAGCTTTTTCTCTTGTTGAGATACTTGTAGCAATGATTATTATTGTAATTGTTTTTGTTTCGGGTTTTTTAATTTTTTCAAACATTGCATTGAGAACTTCCAGACAGACAGCACAAAAAACCATTTCAACATCAGCCAGTGACTTTACTTTGTTTTTACGGCACAAACTTAAAGAAGCAATGATTCAGGATATTGAAGGACCATTCAGAATTGATTTTGTTGGTACAGAAACTTCAATAAAATTTGTTGCGCCTTATACAGAAGGGAAAGGTTCTGACCTTGGCAAATATGGTATATATTTTGTTGGTAATGAGATAAAATTGGCTTTTGAAAGAATCGAGAGGAAAACAAAAACATACTCTTTTGAACCAGGTTTTTCAGGAAGTCAGGTCGTTATTGAAAATGTGAAAAATTTAAAATTTTCATACTATGATGGAGAAATCTGGGAAAAATCCTGGGATACATCAACTCAAACTGGAAAAGCAGAATTACCTAAAAAAATCAAGGTGTTTTTCATTTTGAGTGGCGGAAATGTTGAAGGTAAGGAAATTGAAAGGGTTTTCAATGAAGAAATATGGATGGGCAAATAAAGGAGATGCATTGATTTTTTCCATCGCAGTAGTGTTGCTTTTATTCATTATTACTGTTGGATTTCTTATTATTTTCGGGCACTGGGAAAAATCATCATTTCTGATGTTTTCAGGAGTGCAATCAGACCATGCTGCAAAAATAGGGATAGAACAAGCAATCTGGGAATTGAGGAATGATAAGAATAACTATGATGGATATGATGAACCCTGGTGCCAGAAATTTTCAGGTGACGAAATAGACATTGACGGGGATGGAATAAAAGAAAGTAAATTTTTCTATGTAAAAAATTTCCGCGGGAAAATTGTTGCCAGGTACGCGGTTTTAGTGACTGATGAATCAGGTTCAATCAATATAAATTATGTTAAAAATCTTTCAAAAAATGGAAACCATGGTTTCAATGAAGGCTGGACCACTTTTGAGATTGCTTTTTTCCCTGGATTGTGTGATTCTATCGCTAATAAACTTGTAGAATTCAGAAGAGGAATAGATTTAAAACCAGGAAAATCAAATGTAGATGACGACAATGATAATGCAATTTTATCAGACGATGGTATAGACAATGATGGAGACGGCTTTATTGATGGAAAAGATGAAGGTATTGATGAAGAAGATGAATTTAATCACAAAAAACCACAAGGTGATGATAGACCATTTTTTGTGATTGAAGACATAAAAATGGTCTATGGCATGACTGAAAAACTTTTTGAAAAAATCAAAAATCACATCACCTGCCACAGCTATGATTTGAATATTGATGCAGAAAACTATTATAGAACAAACATAAATAAGGCAAGTGTTTCTCTCATCGCATCTATTCTAAAATCTCTTAACTACAATGAAAAAGATGCGATACAGATAGCAGTGAATGCAATTGATTACAGGGATAAAGATAATACCCCAACTGTTATAACGACATCTGATGGCAATACCTTCATTGGAATTGAAAAAACTCCATATATCAATGAAGTTGAACCGGCACCAGAAATAAGGATTCAAACAATAATGAGTGCCATTGGGCCTGTAACAATCATTGAAGAACTTGGACCACATTTTATTGAACTTTTTAATCCATATGATGAGACCATTGATATTGGTGGATGGTTAATAAAGGGTGGAATGATAATATTGCCTTCTGTTAATTTATCCGACCATAACCAACAATCACAAAATTTACTTGATGAAATAGAAAAAGGCAATGAAATCAATCAGTCAGGGCTTATAAAATTCTGGAAATCCCTTACTGTTAATACAATCAAAATCCCAGAAGGCGCAAAAATAAAACCCCGGTCCTTCTACCTGATTGGAGATTCTATAAAATGGAAAATAATTATTAAGATGACTCCGGCAGGACCTATTGTCATACCACTTTTAATACCCATTAAACAACCAGCAGATGCTGACCATTATGAACCAATCCTTTTTATGAACTTTAAGTCAGATATCCTCAATAGCATATTTTCAATAATCTCAAAAATTTTCGGTATAAATTTCTTACTGAATGGAAAGATGTCATTAGTTGATAATAAGAATCAGTTAATAGAACAAACAGATTATGGTTCTAATGAACCTGGTAAAATGTCAAGACAAAAAAACGACCCCAGGATAAATGAGTGGTTTACAGCAATTCAGACCCCAGGAAAGTTAAATTTTTGCTTCAATCCAACTGTGGGTGGAGAATTCAATTCTGCTCAATTGTTTTATTGGCCCGCATCTTTCATAATAAAAAATAATCCCTTTTCAAGTCCTGCTGAGCTTTCATACATCCACAAAGGCAAACAATGGCAAACGTTGAATATATGGAAAGGATATGATAAAAAACTCCTCGATGTTTTTACTGTGGTTGAAAATGTTGAGAATCCTGTCTTTGGAAGAATAAACGTAAACACAGCTTCCCATTTAGTGCTTACGTGTTTACCCCTTGTGGACACAGATATTGCCAGGGAAATAATCAATGAAAGACCTTTTAAGGACTTATCCGATATCATAGGTAAATATGATGGACCACTCAATCGACAAATAGCAAAGTATGGAACGAATCTGGTCGATGATAATAAGAATACCTGGATTGATACAGAGGATGAAAAAGAACTTGTAATATCAAAAATCATTAATCTGATAACCGTTAGGGCAAATGTTTTCAGAATCCTCGTGTTGTCTCAAAAAGTGCTCGATTCAGATAACAATGGTATAATAACTGATAAAGAAATTAAGGCAGAAACAAGATACAGGATTATTTATGACCGACATAATAACAAAATCATTGAAAGGAGAAAATTGTGAAAATGAACGTGAAAATGAGAAGCCTATGTAAAAAATTAAGAGAAAAGATATCAATTTGTTTTAGAGATCGAAAGAAGAGAAAAAAAATTATCCTGTGGTTATGTATAGTAGTAATAATTATCGTAGGCTCATACTCGGGCCACATAATGTATTTAAAGAAAAACGCTGTAGCGATTGTAAATGGTGAGATCATTACATTGTCGGAACTGAAACAAAAAATTTCAACATATCCTGAATTCTATCAGGAATATGTCAAACAATTCCCCCAGCAAGCACTTGAAGACTTTATAGGTGAAAAATTATTGATGCAAAAAGCAAAAAAATATGAAAGAAATTACAGAAAAAAAATTCAAAAAGCGCTCGAAAACTATAAAAAAGAGTTACTTATAAAAGAATTTTTGTCAGATCAGGTATTGAACAAAGCTGAAATTTCACAGGAAGAAATAAAAAATTATTACAACAACAACTTGAAAGACTTTCTTATGCCAGAGAGAGTGCATCTTTATGAAATTGTTGTATCAACAGAAGAAGAAGCCAGAAATATTCTTAGCAGGCTCTCAAACGGAGAAGATTTTTCAGAAATTGCAAAAAAGGAATCAATAAGTTCTTCTAAAGAGAAGGGTGGAGATCTTGGAATGATATCAAGGGGTCAACTCATGCCAGAACTTGAAGAAATTATTTTTGCGATGAAACCAAATCAGGTTCTTGAAAAGGTTGTTAAAACCGACCAGGGTTATCACATTTTAAAAATAGGTGAAAAACAAACCGCACATTTACAAACAGTTGAAGAAGCAACACCGATAATCAAACAAATACTTGTTAATCAGAAAAGAAGCCAGCTTTTGAATACTTACATCAATGAGCTAAAAAACAAATCTAAAATTATAAGATTCAACGAAAAAATCAAAACTCTATGACAAAAAAATACACTGTTTTACTTCTGATTTTAATGTGCTTTTTTTTAAAAGCATTGTATGGAATAGAAGATAGAAGCATTGCAATAGTTGGAAGGAGAATTATATGGAATAACGATGTAAAAGAGAGAGCACAGATACGCGGAATATCATATGAAAAAGCTCTTCTAGAATTGATAGAAGAAAAACTTCTCATAATCCAGGCAAAAAAAGAAAATATACCTGTTTCAAAAGAAGAAATCGATGCTCGCTTTAACTTTATAGTTGATGAATGGGAAAAAAATGGATTTGACTTTATAAGGTTTATCAGAAATAATGGTTTGACTGTTGACCAGTATAAGGAAATTCTTGGAGAAGAAATACAAAAGGAAAAACTAATAAGTCAAAAGATTACTGCTAAGATTAAATTATCTCCTGTTGAAATTTCAAAAAGAATGGCTCAACTACCGCAAGAAAAACAAATACTTTTGTTAAGAAAAGTTTTTGACGACAGCACAAGCGCTGAAAGTTTTGTACAGGATTTTAAGAAAAATAAAAAACTTGCTCAGGAAATGGAACCAACGGAATGGATTGAGATAAGCAGAATCGACCCGAATTTTCTCACAGAACTTTATTCTGCAGGAAGAGAAAATCCAATAATTAGAAAACAGTCAGGAAAATTTATCGTTTATGTATTTGCTCAGGAGCTGGATAATTCTCCTGCTGAAAGATATAAAAGGGCCTATCAAGAACTCAGACAAGAAAAGTTTGTTAAGGCATATGCTGAGTACTTGGATAGTCTTGCAAAAAACATCCCAATAAAGATTTTCGACCAGGATATCGCTAAAAAATTCTCTGTTCAGTAGCTCAATGATACGAACGATTATAACCATCGGAGATCCATCAGGGATTGGTCCTGAAATAACGATTAAGGCAATTGGTAAACTACTGAAAAAAGGATTTGATTTTGTTCCGATTATTGTTGGAGATATTGCAATTATTACCAAAACTATAAGCAATATAAAAATGAAAATGGATTTATCACCTTTCGACGACACACAAGAAAAAGGAAAAATAAAAGTATATAACGTGGAAATAATAAAAAACAAGAAATTCCCACAAGGTAAAGACAATCCACTGGCAGGTAAGGCTTCCTTTAGTTATCTGTGCGAAGCTTGGAGATTGCTTTGCCAGGGCAAAGGAGATTGTCTGATAACTGCACCAATTTCAAAAAAAGCTTGGAGCATGGCTGGGATACCTTACAGCGGCCACACGGAAGCCCTTTCGTCTTTTTCACAAGAAAAAACATATATGCTTATGAGCGCGGAAAAACTCAATATTCTTCTTTTTACAACACACATCCCTATGAAAGAAATATGGCAATACCTAACAAAAAAAAATCTTTTCTTAAGTTCCATAACCACAGCAGAATTTCTGGCAAGATTTTATGGAAAAAAAGACCTGAAGATAGCATTTTGCGGTCTTAATCCACACGCTGGAGAATCTGGATTACTGGGAACTGAAGAAAAAAAGATTATAGAGCCGGTCATTGCAAAAATAGAAAAATCAGGATTTAATGCGTCCGGACCTTATCCTGCGGATTCAGTTTTTAGACAAGTTTTTTCACAAAACAATTTTTATCTCCTCATTTCTTTGTATCATGACCAGTTATTACCTACACTGAAAACATTGTTTTTTGAAAAGTTGGTCAACATCACAGTAAACAAATCAGGATGGATAAGAACCAGCCCAGGCCATGGCACTGCCTTCGACATAGCGGGCAAAAATATTGCAGATGCCTGTCCGATGGAAAACGCTATTATTAAAGCTGTTGAAATGGCAAATAGAAAAAAATGGATACATTTTTAACCATAACTCAGATTTTAGAAACACTGAAGAAAAATAAAATTACTCCAAATAAGCAACTGGGACAGAACTTTCTTATAGATAAGAATATTAGAGAGAAAATCATTTCCTTTGCTGAGATAGAAAAACAAGATATTGTTGTTGAAATAGGATGCGGACTGGGTGCCTTAACAGGAATACTGGCTGAAAAAGCCGAATTTGTTTATGCTTTTGAAAAAGATAGAAAACTTGCCAGTATCCTGAGAAATAAAATAGAAGGGCTTTCTAATATCAAAATTGAAGAAAAAGATTTTCTTGAAGTAGAAGAAAAATATTTTAGCTCACTCAAAACCAGAGTTAAGATAATCGGAAACCTTCCTTATTATATTGCAAGTCCCATTTTGTTTAAATTATTGAAGCTAAGAAAATATATAAAATTGGCAGTTGTCATGGTTCCCGAAGA
Source organism: Candidatus Omnitrophota bacterium (assembly GCA_023818375.1). Taxonomy (GTDB): domain Bacteria; phylum Ratteibacteria; class UBA8468; order B48-G9; family DTJG01; genus DTJG01. The sequence goes on from JAMWCC010000079.1 coordinate 18,144, forward strand.
TGTTGCAACAAGAATTGTTGCAAAAACAGGTGATAAAAATTTTGGTGTTATGGCTGCCCTTTTTTCACTTTTTTCACATTGTTTTATCGTCTATCGGGTTTCTCGTACTGTATTCTATCCTACACCTGAAATCACATCTGTCATAATGAAAATTATACCTGTTGAAAAGTTTGAAAGCGAACTTACCCAAGACATATTCTGGAAGACCTTAGAAAAGTTATTCATCCAGAAAAGAAAAAATATTTTAAACGTTATAAGCAAATCTTTTAAAATCGATAAAAACACCGCACAATCAATTTTGGAACAAGCAAAAATTACGCCAACACTGAGGAGCCATCAGTTGGAAATAGATCAAATAGTAAGATTAGTCCATCTTATGTCAAAAGCAAAACTCAAAAATTTCGATTTGACCTTTAAAGGGAAAAAGATATAATTAGATAAAGCAGGGAGATATAATGAAAAAAGTAATTAAGGATGTGGTCTGTAGATCATGGTTAAAAAACCCTACAAAGAATCTTGTTGAAAAGGACGGAAAAACTTTTTATTTCTGTTCTCCCCGTTGTAAATCAAAGTTTGAAAAAGATCCAGATAAATATATTAATCTGAAGGGCTAACCTGAACTTGACATCTTCATGTATGATGTTATAATTTTTGTGGGGGTAGAATGAAGAAAGTGTTTGTTATATTAGGAATTGCTGTAATGATAGCTCTGTGTGGTTGTACAATGAGTTTAGATTTTCACCCACAAGGAAAACCCGCAAGTTCAACCAGATAGGCGAAAAAGACGTGTTTAAATGTTTCTATTCAAATGAAAAATCCCTGTACAGCCGAAGCACCGGCGAAAAGTTTTTGCAGGGATAAAAGGAGGGAAGCATGGCGAAGGAGAAGGGGAAGGTGAAGTGGTTCAACAATGCCAAAGGTTATGGCTTTGTTGAACGAGAAAACGGTGAGGACGTCTTTGTCCACTACACGGCCATCGTGGGAGATGGATACAAGACACTTGAAGAAGGCGCCACCGTTGAATTTGAAGTAGTTCAGGGTAAGAAAGGGCTCCAGGCCACTAATGTGGTAAAACTGTAAGCCAAAATCACCCAGGGGGGTGCGTTTGCACCCCCCTTTTCCCTTACAAAGTGAAAATCAAAAATCTGGCTATTATCTTAATAATTTTCCTGTTGGTATGTCCTGCATTTTCACAAAATATTACTGATGAAGAAGATCCATTTACATGTGCAATAATTGCTTTTAATGAGGGTTTTTTTGATATATCTATTGAATTTTTGAACAGATACTTTCAAAAGCCCGAGGCAAAAAATAACGAATATGCTCATTTTTTATACGCCATAAATCTTTTAAAACTCAAAAAATATGAAGAATCACTTTTACAATTTGAACAACTTTCAAAGTTATTCCCCGAATCAAAATACAACCAGGATATCTGGAAGTATAAGATTTCATTGCATATGCTTTTAAATGAATCTTTACAAGCCTGGAATGTATACAAAAATGGAATTGCTGAGTATGGCAGGGATAATGAAATTGAAAAAAATCTTGGATATATGTTGCTTAACGATGTAGGAAAATTAATTCAAAAAGGAGATTATCTTTTATCCAAGCAAATTCTTGAGGACATGGAAAAAATTTTTATGGCAGCAGACATTACTAACCAGATAAATTATTATCAAGCGATAATTCTTTATCAGGAAAACAACTTTGAAGCATCCGTTAAAAAATTTCTCCAAATTTATCCCTATTTTAAAGGAAAAAAAATTGAGCCTGAGATTTTACTTAAAATCGGAGATTGTTTCTTTAATATGAAAAATTATATTGAAAGTGAGCGGTACTATGACACACTAATATCAAAGTTTCCTGATTCATCTCAAGCTGAATGGGCAAAATTGCAAAAATCCCTCATATTCAAAAGGAATATGAAATACAAAGAAGCAAGAAAATTACTTTTATCAACGATAAAAACGGCAATTAATAATCAGGTACTTACAGCCTGCCAGTGGGAACTTGCAAAATTATCGGAGCTTGAAGATAAAAAAGATGAAGCAGTTTTTTGGTATAAAAAAATCATTGAAACATCCAGTGATAGTACAATGATATTAAAATCAAAACTGCAGATGGGCTATTTGTATTTTAATCAAAAAAATTATGATAAGGCAATCGAAAATTTTACACAGTATCTAAATTCTGAGAAGGAACCTGATGTAATCTATGTTTTAGGGCTCGCTTACTACAACAGTGATAAACATATTCAGGCTATAAACACGTGGGAAAGTTTACTCAGCATGAATCCTGAATATCCAGTTTCGTTACAGGTCCTTAAAGCAATGTACAATTTTTATAAGGAGACAGATAACAAGGAAATGATGAGGAAAATCTTTAATAGAATATGGGAAACCTATCCTGAAGATAATTTTATCTTGACCGAAGGCATTATTTTTATTAATGATCTTTTGAATAAAGGTGGCGTTGATATTGCCACAGATTACCTGATGAAAATTGAATCCAAAAAAAATCAAGATGTGGCTTTTCTCAAAGCTAAGATACTTTACCTTACAGGAAAAATTGATGAAAGCGAACAACTGTTAAAAAACATTGATAAAAAAAGCGTCTTCGCAGCTGAAGCGCTTTATCTTCTCGTGGAAATAAGTCTTGCAAAATCAAATCTAAAGGATGCCCAGATTTACTATGTGAAACTCCTTTCATCTTTCCCAAAAACAATCTGGGCACAAAAAGCAAAGGAATCCTTATCAAGATTTAAGGCAAGATGAGATACTTAATTACTGGCTTAACACTAATACTTCTAAGAATTACATTTTTATCCGCACAGGATATTGAAATTCCTGAATCAATTATAACTGGCCAGGACAAAAGTATATACAGGACACCAATTTTTGTCTATCCACATGAATTTCAAATAAAATTTCCCGAACCACCTGAAATTCCCCGGCAATATCTGAAAATAAAAAAACCTATTGAACAACCCGAAAAAATCGAAAAGATTCACGAAAAACAATTTCAAACATTTATGGTATCAGCGGGAAAATTTGGATATTTTTCATCAGATATTGATTTGAAATATCCCTCATTTCACTTTTCTGCTTTTGCAACACATGATGATTCTTACAGAAGCAATGATAGTAAAGATGTTATTGAACTGAATATGAAAATTTTTTGCAGTGAAAAAACAGAATTGAATTTTAACTTATGGAATTGCATTAAGGAAATTCCCTTTCCTGCTATTGTTCCATTTAGTGCTCAGAAGCATACAAGTATGCTCAATATGAAATTCATTTATAAGGACCAGGACTACAAAATTATGATTGATGGAACGAAAAATTCATTTGACAAACTTGATGAAATAGAAGGTTTATTCGGTTTTTATAAAAACTTTGAAAAGTTTTTTATCGGTACAGAAATAGGAATGAACAAATTTGCAAAAAAAAGTAATGAAATTTTTTCCCTGTCAGGGGAATATAACAACGACAATATACACGCAGGAATTACCTTAAAAAAGATTGGAGAAGAAATAAGGATATTACCGTTGTTATTTTTTCAAACAGAAAAAAACAAATTAAGTTTTTCAACTACCGTTTCAGGTGTTTTTTCTTTCCCACAGTTATGGAAACAGGCAGGTCAACAACCCTATCTTATTATGAAAAACACATTTCTTCAACCAGAAGAAATATATTTCATGACAGTGGAAGTCTCGGGTGAAAAATCAGATGTTTATTTTTCAATGAAAGGAAATCTTTCTTATGAAAAAGTTGGATATCACTGGCAGGATCTGGATGGCGATAACCTGTATGAACCAGCTATTTTGAAAGATAATTTTATAAATACTATGGGATTAACTCTAGGAAAAAAATTTAAAAATTTCTTTTTTGAATCAAATTATTCATTTCTTAATATGGATAAGAAAAAAACTGGACTTCCAGAAAGCACAGCTTATTTAAAAACTGGTTTTGACACAAAAAAAGTTAAACAAGAATTTCAGTTGGTCTATACAGGAAGCCAGATATTTGATAAAGAAAAGATAAAAGAATACATAACCCTATCGGCTTCAACTTTTTATCAGATAAGACCAAATGTACAGCTGTTCGTCCAACTTAACAATATTTTGGGGGAAAAATATCAGATTGCTCCAGGGTACCCCGGAAAACCTTTTAACTTCATTGCAGGATTTCAAACTAGATGGTAAATTAATTTTATATAGGGGGAATTATGAGTTTATTACAGTTGACAATACGTGGTGGATGGTTGATGATTCCAATTATTATATGTGCTGCCCTTACGGTTGCGGTAATCATTGAAAGACTTATTGCTTTAAAAAAATCTGAAATAGACGCAGAAGACTTTATCCGAAAAATTGAAGAGAAACTCAAAAAAAGAAAAATAAGGGAAGCAATTGAAATATGCGAAGCAACTCCTGGCCCTGTATCAAGGCTTGTTTATAAAGCTCTCATAAAATCAGATAGACCACCGGAAATAATAAGGGAAAATATTCAGGATGAGGCAAATCAACTCATTCCTTATCTTGAAAAATACCTTGGTGTTCTTGCAACGATTGCAACGATTGCACCACTTTTAGGTTTGCTTGGAACTGTTACAGGATTAATAAAAGCATTCATGATAATTGAAGCAAAGGGTGGGCTTGTTAACCCTTCTGACCTTGCCCGTGGTATATGGGAAGCATTGATCACAACTGTTGCTGGACTTGTAGTAAGTATACCGGCATACCTTGGATACAATTATCTTGTCTCAAGAGTCAACGGTTTAATAAGCGACATGGAAAGAGCAACATCACGAATGATGGATATTATTTTATTATTAAGGTCTGAGGAAGAAACCAAATGAAATTTCCAAGAAGATACGAAATCTTCAAGGGTCAGATTAACATGGCGCCATTGATTGATGTGGTACTTCAGCAATTGATTTATTTTATGCTCACTTCGAGTTTTATAATGCAGCCAGGTATAAAAATAAATCTTCCAACCGCTATAACCACCGATACCATCGAAGAAAATGAAATTTTTATTAGCGTTTCAGCTGAGGGACTTATTTTCCTTGGTGAAAAACAAGTATCAATGCAAAAGCTTGAAGAATCTCTTAGAAAACTTGCACAGGAAAGACAAAATATCATTGTTGTAATTAAAGGAGATGTGCGTACACCTCATGGTAAGATTGTTAATATAATGGATGTTGCAAGAAACTGCGGCATATCAAGAATCGCAATCGCAACCATGCCTGCATCAGAACGATGATGGAATCCAATAACAGAATTCTTTTGAGAATATTCATTGTATGTCTTTTAGGACATTTAATCATTCTTCCCCTTTTCAGCCTTGTTCTACCAGAAAAGATAAAAAAGCCTCATTATCAAATAGTTTATCTATATCAGGAACCAAAATCACCTATCGCAGATATTGTCGCGAAAAGAATTACTCCAGAACTTCCTTTAACCTCAATCAGAGAAAAACAAAGGATTGATATACCATTGAACGAGAGTGGGAGGCGCGAGAAAGATATAGCCATTGGGATTCAGAGAACTCCTTTATTGACTGTTGAAAATTTGGAAAACATTGAGTTAACATTACCTCAACCCAGAATAACAATAACCAGTCTTAATCAAACCCCTGTTGCACCAGAAAAAGAACCCCAACACTATGGAACTGTTTTAGGTGAAAGTTTTGAGATATCGGGACCTGGGGGAGCAAGACCCATAATATCAAAATTTATTCCTGATTATCCATTATGGGCAGAAAAACAAGGCATTGAAGCAAATATAAAGATTAAAATATGGATAAACAAAGAAGGGTTTGTTTCTTCAACTGAAATTGCTGAAACAAGTGGATACAGGAAGCTTGATTTACTCGCTGAGCAGGCAATAAAAAAATGGCGGTTTGCAAGCATTGATAAAGATATTGATGTCTGGGCAATCGTTACATTCAAATTCCGACTGAAATGATTAAAATAGAAATTACACTGGCAATCACCTGTTATCTTTTTTTAAGTCTTCTTATTCTTTTTTTGTGGGTTTATAAGGAAACAAAAAAGAAGACGGGTTTTCTTGTAAGAAAAGAAAACTTCCTGTGGGAATGTCCTCTGTGCTTCCATATCTATATTGATAGTTCTGGTTCTGAAATTTCAAAATGCCCGTTATGCGGTAGCCTTCACAAAAGAGAAGAAACAGGGTATAATGTTAGTGAAAATATTTCATCTAACAGGGAGGGATAGTGATAATAGATATAGGGTTCACAGCAGGAGACATCTGGAACTATCTTGATAAACATGGGGAAGTGTCTTTTCTGAAAATGGTAAAGGATATTGACAAACCAAAAGATCTTGCTCTTATGAGTCTTGGCTGGCTGGCAAGAGAAGGACATGTTGAAGTTACAAGATATGGCAGAAATGACTTCAAAGTTAAACTGCGAAATCGCTGAAACTATGATTTTTTGCAGATGCCTTTTTCAGATACAAAAAAGTTCTACATATAGGTAACGTTAACTATCCATTCTAACGTTGATAAAAATCACCAACCGTGCTAAAATTTATAAATACTGGGGGATCGTCTAATGGTAGGACATCAGACTCTGGATCTGAGTGTCTAGGTTCAAATCCTAGTCCCCCAGCTTAAAACTTCCTTTGAAAGGATTTGAATGGAGCGAAGTTAAGACAATGCGAGCAAGCGGAGCATTGTCAGCGGTGGTTGCCAATGCGATGAAGAAAGAACATTGTATGGCAAGCCCACCGAGAAGGTGAGGCGGGCTGGATCGATCTGAGTCGTATTGGGAGACGAAGCCGCCAAATCCTAGTCCCCCAGCTTAAAGGTATATTCCGGACACATCCTTAACATGTCTATAAAATTTTTCTAACCAGATTGAACAATTTTGAAAATAATTTTCACAAAATCAAAAAATGGTATAATCATTATGTAACCAGTTCCAACAAAGGGGGAAAAATGGAAGCAATAAATGAAAAAAAGGGCATGCCGCTTCTGGGTGATAAATTTCCTGAAATGACTGTTCAAACAACCCATGGAATAATGACGCTGCCAAAGGCTTTTGAAGGAAAATGGTTTGTACTGTTCAGCCATCCCGCTGATTTTACTCCAGTATGCACAACCGAGTTTGTTGCCTTTCAGAAAAGATATGACAAATTCAAAGCACTGAACTGCGATCTTGTTGGCCTCAGTGTTGACCAGGTCTTTTCACACATCAAATGGGAAGAGTGGATAAAAGATAATCTAAACGTTGAAATTGAATTTCCTATTATTGCTGACACTGGTGCAGTTGCTGAAAGATTAGGTCTTATTCATCCTGGAAAGGGCACAAATACTGTAAGGGCAGTATTTGTGGTTGATGCAAAAGGAATAATTAGAATTATACTCTATTATCCTCAAGAACTTGGCAGAAACATGGATGAAATTTTAAGAGCCGTTGAAGCGATGCAAATATCAGATAAAAATGGTGTTGCAATGCCAGCAAACTGGCCTAACAACGAAATTATTGGAGATAGCGTAATAATCCCACCAGCAAAAGATGTAAAAACAGCCAGAGAACGACTTGAAAAAGCGAAAAAAGGTGAATTTAAGTGTTTTGACTGGTGGTTATGCTACAAAAAGATCTGAGTCGGAAAAATAATTCTAATCAGAGATAGAATTTTCCAAATATTGTACGAGATTAAAAACTTGACAAATTTTTTTATTATGATATAAATATAATAGAATTTGTAGAACAAGAAAGGAAAAGAAATGAAAAGAAAAATAATCGAGATCGATGAAGCAAAATGCACGGGTTGTGGTGAATGTGTTCCCGCCTGTCCTGAAGGAGCACTACAAGTTATAGATAGAAAAGCAAGATTAATAAGTGATTTATTTTGCGACGGACTCGGTGCTTGTATTGGAAGCTGCCCTGTTGATGCAATCAAGATTATTGAAAGAGATGCAGAACCATATGATGAGAGGAAAACAATGCAAAATATTATTAAGAGTGGGAAAAATACTGTAATCGCCCACCTGAAGCATCTTAAAGAACATGGAGAAACCCAATATTTAAAACAGGCACTTGAAATTTTAAAAGAAAAACATATTGAAATCGACCCTTCTGAAATACTTGCATCTACCTGCTGTCCGGGAATGAAAATCATTGATGCAAAAGAAGAAAAGGAACAAGTTGAAATTGATGTGAAAATTAAATCTCAACTTAAACAATGGCCCATACAGCTTCGCCTTGTAAATACTATGGCTCCATATTTTGAGAAGGCAGATTTACTTTTTGCTGCCGATTGTACATCTTATGCCTATGGCAATTTCCATAATGATTTTATGAAAGGAAAAACAATAGTAATTGCCTGCCCTAAACTTGATTCAGAAACTGATGGATATGTAGAAAAAATAAGCCAGATAATCGCAAATAATGGCATAAATACAGCCACAGTTGTCATAATGGAAGTTCCATGTTGTAGTGGGCTTTTGCGAATAGTGGAAGAAGGAATTAGAAAGGCAGGGAAGAAAATTCCTTTAAAAAAAGTAGTAATAAGTTTAAAGGGGAAAATTTTAACAGAGGAATGGCTATGAAATGCCCGGGAACAGATTCAAGATTTTTGAAGGTTGAAATTAAAAAGTGTTGTAAATGTGGGTACGAAGTTGAGATTTTTTCCGATGAATCTAAGGTTAAGTGTCCGGTTTGTAAAAACTATGTACGTAAAGAAATGGCGTCTTGCATAGATTGGTGCAGGTATGCAAAGCTATGCACGGACGGAAAAAACGATGTTCAGGAATTCTAAGGGTTTCAAATTATAGTGGCATAGAAAATGAGTTTAGGCTCCATAAATAAAAATAGGAGGTGAGTAAAATGAAAAGAATTATTTTACTAGTGATGTTGTTGACAGTGCTTGTGACTGCTATTTATTCTCATGCTCAATGCAAAAAGACTGATGCTGGTAAAGAAATTAAAACATGCTGTAATTGCTGCGTTGGCTGTTGTTCAGAATGAGATAATAGAAGCAATTCTAAGTTGTGGACAATGACCTAAAATTGAATCGCTGACGGGTTCATGGTTTTTGCATAAAAAGGAGTCTAAAGATGAATAAAATAAAATCGAGTCTAAGGATTGAAAGCCTTGTTATTCACGGAGGACAGGAACCAGACCCTGTAACCGGCTCAAGGGCTGTACCGATATATCAGACTACTTCATATCAATTCAAGAATACAGAGCACGCAGCAAATTTATTCGCACTGAGAGAATTTGGCAATATTTACACAAGAATAATGAACCCGACAACAGAGGTTCTTGAAAAAAGAATTGCTGCTATTGAAGGAGGTTTAGGCGCTCTTGCAGTTGCAAGCGGACAGGCGGCAATAACGCTTGCCATATGCAATATTGCTCAAGCAGAAGATGAAATTGTTTCAGCAGATAATCTTTATGGTGGAACTTATAACCTATTCCACTATACCTTTCCGAGGTTTGGAATCAACGTAAAGTTTTTCCCATCCCAGAATCTCAATACTCTAAAAAATTTAATTACACCAAGAACAAAAGCAGTGTATGCTGAATCCATAGGAAATCCAAAACTTGATGTTGCTGACCTCGAAGGAATTTCAGAAATTGCCCACAAAAATAAGATCCCTTTTATTCTTGATAATACTGTTTCGCCTTATCTTCTGCGTCCTTTTGACCACGGTGTTGATATCATTGTGTATTCAGCAACAAAATTTATTGGTGGTCATGGAACTTCTATAGGTGGACTCATCGTTGATTCAGGCAAATTTGATTGGTCTAATGGGAAATTTCCTCTGATTTCAAACCCAGACCCAAGTTATCACGGACTGAATTTTATAGAAGCGCTCAAACCCCTGGGAAATATTGCTTATATAGTCAAATCAAGGGTTAATCTTTTAAGGGATCTGGGCCCGGCGCTATCGCCATTTAATGCATTTCTTTTACTTCAAGGACTGGAGACACTTCATTTAAGGATGCCAAAGCATTCTGAAAATGCTCTGATTGTAGCAGAGTATCTAAAAAAACATCCCAAGGTTGCGTGGGTAAGATATCCGGGTCTTGATAGCAGTCCTGAAAAGAAAAAAGTAGAAAAGTATCTTAAAAAAGGTGCAGGCGCAATACTTGGTTTCGGCATCAAGGGAGGAATTGAAGCAGGTAAGAAGTTTATTGATTCTCTACAGCTCATATCGCATGTTGCGAATGTAGGAGATGTTAGAACGCTCGCAATACATCCGGCATCAACAACACACCAGCAGCTGTCTCTAGAGGAACAAGAATCAACTGGTGTAACACCTGATTTTATAAGATTATCAGTTGGACTTGAACATCCCGATGATATCATCTATGACATAAAACAGGCCCTCGAAAATATATAAAATAAACCAATAAGGAGATGAAATGAAGATTTATAATAATATAACCGAGACAATAGGAAATACACCACTGGTTAAACTAAACAGGATTACGGAAGGTATCAAGGCAACAGTTCTCGCAAAACTTGAATCGTTCAATCCACTTTCCAGTGTAAAGGATAGAATTGGTGTAGCCATGATTGAAGATTTGGAAAAAAAAGGTGTTCTAAAAAAAGATTCAGTAATAATTGAACCAACAAGCGGAAATACTGGCATTGCTCTCGCTTTTGTCGCCGCTGCCAAGGGATATAAACTCATTCTGACAATGCCTGAAACAATGAGCATTGAAAGAAGGCAGCTACTTAAATTTTTTGGGGCTGAACTTGTTCTAACGCCCGGGAACGAAGGTATGAAAGGAGCCGTAGCAAAGGCAGAACAACTGCTAAAAGAAATTCCTGGAGCCGTTATGCCCCAGCAATTCAAAAATCCAGCCAACCCTGAAATTCACAGAAGGACGACTGCAGAAGAAATATGGAATGACACTGATGGTAATGTTGATATACTTGTTAGCGGAGTAGGAACAGGGGGAACAATCACAGGGGTTGCTGAAGTAATAAAAAAAAGAAAAAAAGACTTCAAAGCTATTGCTGTTGAACCTGAAGCATCACCGGTACTGTCTGGAGGGGCTCCTGGAACTCACAAAATACAGGGAATAGGAGCAGGCTTTATCCCCGAAGTTCTTAATACAAAAATTATAGATGAAATCATTAGGGTAAAAGACGAAGATGCAGGAGAAACAGCAAGAAAATTAGCCAGATTAGAAGGAATACTTGTAGGAATTTCAAGTGGTGCTGCATGCTGGGCAGCATTACAGCTGGCAAAAAGAAAAGAAAACAAAGGTAAAACGATAGTTGTAATATTGCCTGATACTGGAGAAAGGTATCTTTCAACATGGCTATTCCAAGATACGATTTGAGGAAGCAAATGGAAGAGATTGTTGAGAAAAAATACTTCGTATTTGCGCATCCACCCGACAGATTACAACTTGAACTGGGCGGACAAATAGGACCGGTTACAATTGCCTATGAAACCTATGGTAAACTCAATAAAAAAAAGAATAACGCCATATTGATCCTTCATGCACTTTCAGGAGATGCCCATGCTGCTGGCTTTCATAAAGGTGAAAACAAACCCGGTTGGTGGAACGATATGATAGGTCCAAATAAAGCATTTGATACAACGCGATATTTTGTAATATGCTCTAACGTACTTGGTGGATGCAAGGGATCAACGGGTCCGTCTAGCATCAACCCCGAAACCAAAAAAGCTTATGGATCTAGTTTCCCACTTATAACGATCAGGGACATGGTAAATTGTCAAAAACATTTGATCGACTACCTTGAAATAGAAAAACTTCTCTGTGTTGCTGGTGGGTCAATGGGTGGAATGCAAGTGCTTGCATGGATGACAGACTTCCCTGAAAAAATTAAAAGCGCAATACCGATATCTACTGCACTTCATCATTCAGCACAGCAGATCGCATTTAATGAAGTGGGGAGGGAAGCAATTATGGCAGATCCAAACTGGCGCAATGGAAATTACTATGGTTATAGTATACCCTCAAGCGGACTTGCAATCGCAAGAATGATAGGACATATCACATACATGAGTGATATATCCATGACCAGGAAATTTGGGCGTATGAAATATAAAAATGGTTCCTCTAAATTTCACGCAGATTTTGAGGTTGAAAAATATCTGCACTACCGGGGGAATAGTTTTGTTAAGAGATTTGATGCTAATTCTTACCTTTATATTACGAAAGCAATGGATATGTTTGACGCTCTTGAAACACAGGAAAAAGTAAACAGTTTGAAAAAGTTCAAGGGAGATGTTCTTGTCATCGCATTTAAATCTGACTGGCTTTATCCTCCATATCAGTCAAAAGAAATAGTAAAGGTATGTAAACAGGCAGGAATCAATGTATCTTATTGTGAAATTGAGTCTTCATATGGACACGATGCATTTCTTATAGAAGTTGAAGGTCAAACACTTCTGATTAAAAACTTTTTGAACAGAATTTATTCGGGTACTGAAAAATGACAGATAATAAGGTACGCATTGACTATAAAATAATATCGGCCCTGATTCCGGCTGGTTGTAGTGTTTTGGATCTTGGTTGTGGAGATGGAGAGTTACTGAGAATCCTTTCAGAAAAGAAATTTTGTAAGACACAAGGAATTGAAATTTCCGAAAAACTTGTTTATGTTTGCGTGGAAAAGGGACTTAGTGTAATCCACGGCGACATTGACAGTGGTTTATCTGAATATCAAACTGGTTCTTTTGATTATGTCATACTTAACCAGAGTTTACAGCAAGTTCTGCATTTTGAAAAGGTTTTTGATGAAGCATTGAGGGTTGGTAGAAATGTTATTATTGGAATACCGAATTTCGCTTACTGGCGAGGAAGGTTTCAGATCTTTTTTCTTGGAAAAACCCCTGTGACATCTACTCTTCCCTACTGTTGGTATGAAAGTCCAAATATCAGATGGCTCAGTATATCGGATTTTATAAATTTCTGCAACAGGAAAAATGCGATAATCGGTGCTGCCTTTTATATCAATGGTGTCTATACTATAAAAATATTTCCAAATTTTTTCGCCAGTTCTGCAATTTTTCTTATTAAGGGTAAATCTTAATCCAGCCCTATAGCCTTTCGCAGGATCAAAATGACATCTGAAATATCTACTTGTCCATCATTATTCATATCAGCAAGACCAAGATTAACAGGATCAAGACCTATTGCCATTCTCAAACACAAAATCACATCACTTATGTCAATCTGCATATCATAATTTAAATCACCCTTCATTCCCTGTTTTGTTGTGAAGCTTGTCAGATCACTCCACTGGCTCCAGGCTCCATTTCCATCCTGATGTCTGACCCTCCATAAATATTCAGTATTATAGGAAAGCCCGGTTACAGTTATTGAAGTTAGATTGTTTGTATCTCTTTTTGTATCAAAGATTGGTGATGCCTGCTTTGCTGGAATAAAAATCTGCCATTGTGAAGCAATATGCGTCCAGCTGCTACCATGAACAAATGGACTTGAAGTTAAAACAACTGGCAAATCAACATCTGTCGCTCCATCAGAAGGAGATTGGTTGGTTGGCTTTGCAGGTGGAATTATCCCTCCACCGACATCTTGTGTAGTAAAACATGTTTCATCAGACCACTCACTCCACAGCCCATCACCATTTTTATGCCTTACCTGCCACCAGTATTTTGTGTTACTTTCGAGCCAAACAGTTAACCAACTTGTTAGATACAAGGAACTTTCAAGATACCAGGTGGGTGTTTCATAGGTTTCTCCATCCTTCCAGATTCTCCATGCAGAAGCTAAATGTATATTACTACCTTGACCGGGATTGAATGGACTTGATTGTAGCAGACACTCAAACGGATAAATCCCTGTTGCGTTATTCGGTGGAGAAACATTAGTAGGTTTCACTGGCGGATAAAGCTGGGAGATTGTCATTAGATTGCCAATAACAGGCTCACCTTCACAGCTCACTGAAATACCAGTATTTTTAGTATGTGCGTAAACATCTGTATTTTTCAAAATGTCAATTCCAAAGGTCTGCCCAATAGATGCAGTGCCATTGAAGTTAAAAACTACCAGGTATCTCTGATTTAATCCATTGTCTACTTCCTTATTGATATTGTTGAATGTGATTTTATTTCCAGAGATTGTTCCTGTTGAAACTTCTGTTTCATATGTACCATTGTTGTCTGAATCCAGATACAGTTTTGCGCTTGAAAGAGCTGTTGAGATATTTCCTGTTCCCTTTGCTGTAACAATAACACTGTCAAAAATAACACTTTCATCAGTCTCCCATTTAATTATGTGAAGTTCGAAAGCCAGCATCTCAACATTCTGGGCATTATTTCCGATATTACGAGATGGGATATCATAACTTTTTGCTTTTTCAATTCCCGGTATAGGTGGCCATCCCACAACCCTGGGTGCATTTGAAATACCATTTGCAAAAACTATTACCAGATTCCTTGAAAACTCCATTCCTGATTTCTCAGCTACTACAAAGTAGTATCCCGGATCAAGGTTCAAAATGAGAAAACCGCTGCTTAAGGTAGTCTCGTTAAGTCCAGTCCCAGGATTACCATTTTCATCAAAATAAAAAATATCTGGACTTAGTTTTGTTCCATTTTTGTCATAGATACTAACTCTTGCACCAGCAACATTCATTCCATTAATTGTCTCGATCTGCCCAACAATGTCTCCTTTGCCTGAAATGTGACTTCTACCTAGACTATTAAGTATTTGTGTATATTCTGTTTGTGGAATTATGAAAAATTCGTTTCCATCATCATGGTTTTGCTTTTTGTTTTCAAGTTCATCTGCACGACCGGCAAAATAAGTGTCAACATAATTTGGTTTTGTAATTTTTAAAACTCCATACGAAACAGGATCAAAACCTATGGTGAATGTACCATCAACTGCAGTTGTTGTCGTGCTTGTGGTTCCAGGTATTGAAACCGTTGCACCTGATATAGGACTATCATTCCATGACAGTGTTCCAGAAAGTTGAATAATACTGGAAATCTGCTCTATTCCACCAACAGTAACACTATCTGGATAACAAATAACAACACAGGAAGAAAAAGCACTACCCTGTTTTGTTCCTGTTATTTTTATTGGTTTATACGGATCAACATTATAAATAATGTAAGCCCCATTTTCTGACGTGGCAGACAATGAGCTATCAGGCGTGCTGTTTGCGTTAACATATCTCACAGTACCTGCAATGGCATTGCTATCCATATACCTTGCTGTAATCACTACTCCACTCACACCTGCCTTTTTATCACCACTTGAAACTATCCCCATAATATCTGCTTTTCCAGAGGTATGTGCAATCCCACCAAAAAGTGTACTATGTAAATTACTGTACATCGTATTTGAAAACAAACGAAACTCAACATCGTCATAATTTTCAGTTCCTGCATTTCCAAGTTGTGTATAGGTATCAACATAACCAGTCTTACTTGCCTTAAACTGAAAACCTGTAGAGTAAATTGGAATATTTGATATCGTAAAACTTCCATCGATTTCAGTTATTGTTGAAAGAGTTGTACCAACGATAGAAACAGTTGCACCGCCTATCCCCTGCTGGGTTTGTAAATCAAAAATTCTTCCACCCATATTGACACCCGCAAAAGAACACGCACAAAGTAAATTGAGAAACAATACTAATTTTTTAAACATAACGCCTCCTTTTAATTCTTCTGGTAAAATTATAAAACATTTTACAACCCTTGTAAAATTTTTGTGCTATAATTTTAAAAAATGGCTAACGTGATAATTAAGGTTGAAAATCTTATCGTTGATTTTGAAAATGTCACTGCCTGCAAAAATTTAAGCTTTCAGGTAGAAGCCGGTGAAATTTTTGGTCTTGTTGGTCCGAATGGAGCAGGCAAAACAACAACGCTTAGAGTCCTTGCAACATTACAGAAACCCACCAGTGGCAGTGTAAAAATCAAAAATTTTGATTTAGAATCACATGCAAAACAAATAAGGAAAATAATTGGCTTTATGCCTGATTTTTCTCCTGTTTATGAAGAATTAAGAGTGTGGGAATTTCTTGAGCTATATGCAGGAGCATATGGAATAGGAAAAACTGAAAGAAAAAATAGAATCGATACTGAGCTTCAAAGGGTAAATCTGACAGAAAAAAAAGACACCTTTATAGGAGAACTCTCAAGGGGAATGAAACAACGACTGATCCTTGCAAAAACACTACTTCCACAACCAGAGATACTACTTCTTGATGAGCCTGCAAGCGGCCTTGATCCAGTTGCAAGAAAGGAACTTTCTGATATCCTGAAGGATCTCACTACGAAAAAAACAACAATAATTATTTCTTCCCACATTCTTACAGAATTAAGTGGTCTTTGTACCAGTATCGGCATTATGGAAAAAGGTGAAATGATAAGGTGGGGAAGGATTGAAGAACTTTCTGATATTCCATCTGGTATGATATGTGTTGAAATAAAAACACTTAATCCGGTAAGAAACTTAAAAGAAGTACTAATGTTGTTTGATGGCTTCAAAAATCTGGTTCAAATTCAGGATAATTCTTTTGAAATAATCCTGGAAGGAAATGAATCTATAATCCCTAACCTGATTAAGTTTTTGGCAGAAAAAAATATCCCTGTTTCTGAGATAAAACAGAAAAGGGAAGATATTCAAAGCATTTTCTTTAAAACAGGTGCAAAAGATGTTAGTTGAAAATCCACTTTATACTGCCCTGAGAAGAATTCAAACAAGACCATTGCGCATTTTTTCCATGATTGCTGTAGAAATCCTTGTAATTGGCATAATATTTTTAATATGTCTCTGGAATTCCACAGATTTTAATTCTGGAAAGGTCCTTATTGAAGATTTCGGAAGAACCTTTTCAAATTGGATGATTGCGCTTCAATACATTGCTATTGTGATAATCGGCACATTTTCCATCGAAAGCAGAATCGTCAGGGATAGGATTTCTGAAATAATCAATTTCCATCGACTTACGCAACTATCGCCTTCTTCAATAATCGTGGGATATATTACTGGTTCAACTTTTGATTCACTGATTTTATGGCTAATATTATTTTTCGCTGGAATTGCTGGTGTATTGCTCGGTGGTTTGAACTTTTCACAGTATCTAGCAAGCTCTTTGCTCATTCTGTTTTGTGCAGCGTTTTTTTACATTCTTGCTGTGTGGAGTGGACTCAACAAATCTATCTATTTACGTTCAGGTGCAAGGCAAATATGGGGATTTGCTTCAATACTGACAATTTTCAGTGCGCATCCTGCGGGTACAGTATTTGACCTTAATTTCCTTTCATCAACACCTGCAATCCTTTACATATTGAGATCGAATAATACTCACGAATATTTCCCCCTTTTTAATTCTTTGCCAAACTTATGGGGAGTGCCTTTACTCCCAGTTTTATATACATTGTGCTTGTGGGCTTCTTTCGGAACATTATTCTGGTTTTCAAGCATCAGGAAAATCCCATTTGAAGATTCTCCAAAATTTTCAAAAAAGGAAACTCTCTGGGCTTTTTCAATCTTTGCCTTTTTTATAACAGGAAGAATATCAGGTATTCTGGAAAAATTTAAAGAGACCTTCATCCTTTCTGCTGGGGTAATCCTTGTCATTTTACTATCTTTCGCACTTCTAATTATAAGCATACCGGAAAGAATTAATTTGAGGAGATATTTAATTAAACTTCAAATGGATAAAACTATACCGTGGTATCGCGATGATATGACATCCTTACAGCTAACAGCATTTCTTATAATGTTAAGTATAACTGCCCAGGTAATTATTTATATCCACGCAGGCATTTATATTTCGCTTATTTCGAAAAATATCAGCCATATCATTTTCCAGCTTATTATCTTTGCTCTATCAATGTTCTTCATCCTATTTATTGTAGAAGGATGCAGGATGAAATTTAGCAAAAATCAAGATAGTGTTTCGGCGCTTATTATTTTTGCCTGGTTTATTGCTGTTCCAATTGTAATTGCTCTCTACATTTCAAAAGGACATAATTCAAATTACTGGTTGATGGGTCTTTCTCCAACAAACTTTTTTGTGATTCCAGAATTCGTAGCCGAATCAAAACTTGAACGATATTCAACCAGTTTGAATATTGCAAGGATTATAGCCATTGTGATAACAGCAGGTTTCACATATCTTTCATTTTTGTTCTGGAAAAACTCAAGAAAAATTTTTAAAATGACTATTTTTACAAAGGAGAAGCAAAAATGAAAGCCGACGTGGTAGTCATTGGTGCAGGTCCAGGCGGAATGGCAGCAGCCTGGGCAGCAGCAAAAACAGGTGCTGAAACATTACTTGTTGAAAGATATGGCTTTTGTGGAGGCATGGCAACAACAGGAATAATAGGTTCGATTCTTGGTCATTACCTCAATGAGAAAGAACCAGCAGTTGCTGGCTTTCTAAAAGTTCTTGTTGAGAAAATGGCAGTGCTTGGCGGATGTGAAAAATGGGAAAATGCATTCAAAAAATATGGAATTTCTTTTGATTCTGAAATACTGAAATATGCTGCTGAACAAGTACTTCTAGAAGCCGGGGTAAAATTTTTATACCATTCTTATTTTTTAAGCGCAAATGTAAATTCAGGCATGATAAATCATATCGAGGTTGTAAATAAAAGTGGAAAGATGAAAATTGAAGGAAAATTTTTTATAGATGCAACAGGAGACGCCGATGTAGCGTATTTTTCAGGTTTTGAATGTACAAAAGGAAGACCACAGGATGGAAGAACTGAATCAATGGGATGTATCTTTAAAATTGCAGGTATTGACGAAGACAGATTAACAGATGATGTCGTGAAGCAAGCGAAGGAAAAACTTTTAAAATTGAGAAGCACCGGACAATTAAAAATTTTCAATGAAGGACTTGGCGGCAAGGGAAGCACAATAAGAAAGGGTGAAAGAAGTTTTAATATGACAAGGTTTGCAGGTGATGCGACAGACCCAATAACTCTGACACAGGCAGAAATATCACTGCGCCAGGAAACATTCAAGATTTACAACTTTTTCAAAGAAAATGTACCCGGCTTTGAAAACTCTTACATTTCGGCTTTTCATATTAACGCTGGAATAAGAGAAACAAGACAGATAAAAGGCTTATATACATTAACAGAGCAAGATGTCATTGAAGGAAGAAAAACCGATGATAGCATAGCAAGGTGTACATACTGGATTGACATTCATTGCCCTTTTGGAAGAACAATCAATGCTCATCTTTGCTATAAAGAATGTCAAACACCTGATTATTGCATCATGCTTGATAAGTACAAAGATTATCTTCCATCTAAAGATAAACTTCATCCACCCGCAAATGATTGGTTCAGCATTCCTGCAAGATGCCTGATCCCTGAAAAAGCAAAAAATCTTTTTGTAGCAGGCAGATGCATCTCAGCAGATCACAAGGCAATGGGTGCAACAAGAGTAATGGCAACCTGTATGGCAACAGGAGATGCGGCAGGTACTATGGCAGCAAGTTGTATCGAAGAAAAATGTGATGCACAATCAGTCCCTGTTAAGAAGGTGCAGCAGAATATTATTCATATCGGTGGATTGTATTGAACTAAAAATGTTTAAACTTAAGAAAAAAACAAAAAAGTCTTGTTAATAAAGTCTCGTCAATAACTGTCAAAACAATTACGGCACTGTCAATATTACAGAAATTTAGTCAACTTTTCAGCATTTTTCAAAAATAATCTTTTTTTTCCACGGATAAAAGGTAGAAAAAACAAAAATAATAATTTTAAAGTAGATCTTTTTTGAGGAAAAAACCGCCAGTTTACGTTTATCCCCTAAACCACATATCTGTTTGAAAGTATTCTCTCAGGCACCATCTAATTTTTCTAAACAATCAAATTGCCTCTTGACCTTGTTCACCTGTCCTTATTCTAACTACGTTTTCTATTGGGATAATAAAAATCTTTCCATCACCAATCTCGCCGGTTTTTGCAGATTCAACAATAGCTTTTATAAGCCATTCCACATCTTTATCCCTTGCGACGATTTCTATTTTAACTTTCGGAAGAAATTCTATTTTATATTTTTCTCCGCGCCATTGTTGAGTCATACCCTGTTGTCTTCCGTGTCCTTCTACTTCACTAATTGTCATACCATTGCATTTTAGCTGTGTCAATGCTGTTTTCACCTGTTCCAGTTTTTCTGGCCGAATTATTGCCTCAATCTTTTTCATATTGCCTCCACTGAAAAGATAAACATTTTTTATAACAGGTCAATTTTTGACCGATTTAACTTAAATGTCATTGATTCTCTTTGTCTTTTGTTAGTTTTAAAATAAAAGGTTTGCGAGTCAAAAATTCTGGATATGCAACATTTCCATGTTCTCCAATATCCAATCCCTCTATCTCCTCCTGCAAGCTAACTCTTATACCTACTGTAATTTTCAATACTGCCCATAAAATTATTGAAACAAGGAAGGTATATAGCCCAACACTCAATACACCGATCAACTGTGTGACTAAAAGCTTTGTACCACCGCCATAGAATAAGCCATTATCAATAGATATACCTGCGATGTTATTGTTAGCAAAGAGGCCAACACAGATGGTTCCAAAAATCCCATTCACAAGATGGACAGATAAAGCACCAACAGGATCATCTATTTTTAGCCTGTCAAAAAAGATTATGGAAATAACCACTAAAATTCCTGCAACAAGCCCTATGATAACTGAATCTGCAACACTAACCACTGAACAAGGGGCGGTTATTGCGACAAGTCCTGCTAAACAACCATTCAATGTCATACCAAGATCAGGTTTTTTAAGTAGCCACCAGGACATCAAAGTGGAACTCATTATTGCTGAAGCTGCTGATGTATTTGTTGTTACCGCAACATGACTTATTATCTTTGGATCTGCACACATTGACGAACCAGGATTGAAACCAAACCATCCAAACCACAAAACAAAAGTTCCAATAGTTGCCAGGGGCAAACTATGCCCTGGAATTGGGGCCGTTTCATTATTTGAATATCTGCCAAAACGTGGGCCGAGCAATAATACACCTGCAAGGGCTGCCCAACCGCCAACAGAATGCACAACAGTAGAACCTGCAAAATCAAACATACCTTTTTTTGCCAGCCAGCCCCCTCCCCAGACCCAGTGGCCGATTACAGGATAAATAAACATTGACATAAATAAGGAAAAAAGTATAAACGACTTGTATTTTATTCTTTCAGCGACAGCACCAGAAACTATTGTTGCAGCGGTTCCACAAAATACCAGTTGAAAGAAAAACTTTGCAAAAAGTGGAACGCCAGCCCAGGAAATTGCTGAATAAACACCATTGTATGCATCACCTACTGCTGGAGAATTGTCTGGACCTGTTAAGAAAAACAACCCTTTAAGACCTATAAATGAATTTCCATCTCCAAACATCAATCCCCAACCGAGAAAAAGAAAACCAAGCGAAGAAACAGCCAAAACAATAAAATTCTTTGAAAGAATATTTACTGCATTTTTCACTCTTGTAAAACCAGTTTCAACCATAGCAAAACCCAGATTCATAAAGAAAACTAATTTTGCAGTGATTAAAACCCATATAGTATCAATCATAATTTTTATATCCATGTTACACCTCCAATAAAAAAAGTGTCCTTACCACTCATTGTGATAAGGACACCTATTGTCCAAAAAAAAACAGCGTTATTTTAACGCCGTTGTTTTAATTCCCCATTGAAAAACTGCAACTTCCTCGTTCAAGTGTTAATTCTAAATCAAATTTTTTATTTTGTCAAGGCCTATCTGATGGAATACTGTAGCGAGGGTGATGTTTTTCATAAAGTTCTCTAAGTCGTTGAACAGTTACATGCGTATAAATTTGTGTTGTTGCAATATCACTGTGCCCAAGCATCTCCTGAACTGTCCTTAAGTCAGCCCCCCTATCCAAAAGATGTGTAGCAAAACTATGCCTGAAAGTATGTGGAGTAACATTTTTTGAAATACAGGCAATTTTTGCATATTTTTTAATCATCCTTTCAACAGATCTTGATGTTATTTTGCCGCCTTTTTTGTTCAAAAAAACATACGGACTACGGTACTTTGTACGTTTTTCGAGATAAGCAAAAATGTAATTGAGAGCATAAGATCCAACTGGAACAATCCTTTCCTTGTTTCCCTTGCCCTTGACCCTTATTGTCCCTTCTGCAATGTTAATGTCGGATATCTTTAATGAAACAAGTTCACCAACACGAAGCCCAGAAGAATACAGTAGCTCCAATATTGCCCTATCACGAAGTCCTGATTCATCCTGTTTGTTGGCTGCTTCAAGTATTTTTTCAACCTCCTGATATGTTAAAAATGATGGTAATCTTTCCGGTAGTTTAGGTCCAGAAACAAGAATTGCTGGATTTTTATTTATCAGTTCACGCCTACTAAGGAAATTATAAAAAGATTTAACTGCGGCAATCTTTCTGCTTATACTTCTTGGTTTATAATTTTTGTTCTTCAGATAATAAAGATATTTTCTCATTGATTCAATATCAACAGAATCCACGCCATATTTTACAAAATCGAGGAATTGTTGAAGGTCTATTCCATAGGCTGAAACTGTGTTTTTTGAATAATTTTTTTGATGCGAGATGTAATTGAGGAATTCATTAAGAAATTTCAGACTTGTTTTCTTATCACGAATCATTTTCAGTCAATCCTACCCTTGGTCGAAGAAATTCTGTCTGACTCTATTTTGACGGCTTCTTTCAAAGCAAGTCCAAGCCCCTTAAAAACTGCTTCACAAATATGGTGAGTATTTTCACCTGAAAAAAGCCTTAAATGAAGATTTATTCCAGCATGATTAGAAAATCCCCTTGCAAACTCAGCGAGGTTCTCTAAATCAGAAAACCCTGTTTTATTTCTTATTATTGGTATGAAGAAACCTAGAAAAGGTCTTCCTGAAATATCAACTGCAACCTGGACAAGGGTTTCATCCATAGGCACTGCTGCAAAACCAAACCTTCTAATCCCTTTTCTTTCGGCAATGGCTTTTCTGAATGCTTTTCCAAGACATATCCCGATATCTTCAAGTAGATGATGATCATCCACCTCAATATCTCCTTGTGCCTTTAACACAATATCAAAACCACCAAAAAATGTAAAAAGTCCTATCATGTGATTCCAGAATCCAAGTGGTGTATCAATCTTTGATATTCCACTGCCATCAACGACAAAATCCACTTTTACCGTTGTTTCAGACGTTTTACGCTCAACAGATGCTTTTCTTTTAAAGTTCGACATTATTCGGCCTTGTAAATTGTTATCCTGTTTTTACCCTGTTCTTTTGAAATAAACAAGGCTCTGTCTGCATTCTTAACTACTTCCTCCCATGTATCGCCATGTTCTGGATAAGAAGCAATTCCAAAGCTCATTGTTATATAAACCCTGTTTTCATCACCAAGAAGAAACTCACGTGAAACAACTTCATTTTTTATTCTCTCCCCAACTCTGTATGCTTCTAAACTATCAGAAAATGGCAGCAGATACACAAACTCATCCCCCCCGAATCTACAGATAATATCTGACTCCCTTAACAATTTTTTTACAAATGCACCAAACTGGGCAAGCAGAACATCAGTAAGTGGATGACCATATTTATCCACATAAAACTTAAAATTGTCAAAATCAGAAATAATGACAGAAATAGGAAAATGGTTTCTTTTTGCTTTTGAAAATTCTTCCTTGATTCTCTGCTGAAAATATCGCTTGTTATAAAGACCTGTTAAAGGATCTGTTATTGAGGCAAGTGTTATTTTTTGATGTAGCACTGCACTTTCAAATATTGATGATACCTGTTTTGAAAATATCTCCACGGGTTCCTTGATATACTCAAAAAAATCCTTGGCTGGTTTTTCAAAAGCAACAATCCCCGTTGCTATAAGATTTTTATCATTTGCAAAAGGGACAATTGCAATTGTTGAAAATTTATTCAAACCATACTTTTTAATTGTATCTTCTATGCTGGCTTTATTTTCATCTGTAAGTAATCCAGGATAAAAAGTTCTAACATGATAGACTTTCTCCTTATTCACTGCCTTTTTCTGACTACTTCCAGAATTTATAATGAATTCATTGTTTTTGACAAACTTTTTTAATTCGTCATCATTTATAATGAAGATAGCTGTAGTCCCCTTAAAAATTTTTGAAAGGACATCAAGAGTTTTTACGGAAAGATCCTCAATCGTCATTGTAGGTACAGCTTCAAGCTGAAAATTATGAAATGTTTTCAAATAGGCATTGTATTCAAGTATCCTTTTGTAATAGAATTCTACAAGAGTAAAAATAAAATAAAGCAAACCTCCACAAACAACTATCAACAACCACGCTGAACGGAAAAGTGCTTTGAAAGATTTAAGTGGTTGAAGATAGCCAGCATAAAAAAGAATCAGAATAACAATTAACAGTATTGAAGCGTACTTACATATAACAAGAAGCTTTCTGTCCCTTTCCATAGAATTTATGATATATGAAATCGGTCATACGGTCAATTACTAAGAAATTTTTCAACAACCTTTAACATCTGTTCTGTCGCACCCTTGTTTTTAACAATAACATTAAATCCTTTTTCACCCATCTCCTTACAGATTTCGGGATTGTCAAGTAAAAATACAAGTTTTTCATAAAGCTGATCAAAAGAACCAACCTCAATTCCTGCACCTGCTCGGAGAATCATTTCCCATTCCTGTTCAAAATCCCAGTGAAATTTGCCATATATCACGGGTTTTTTGAAGGCAAGCGGCTCTATCGGATTTTGTCCACCTGCAGGAACAAGAGATCCACCAACAAAAGCAACCCTGCACTTTTTATAAAATTCAGTCAATACACCATATCTATCAAGAACAAGTACTCTTTTCTCGTGCTTTGAAGAACTAAAAACATCGTACTGAATACCTTCTGTTTCTAAAATATGATATATACTGGTTTTCTCAAGTGCCCTTGGAGCAATCACAATTACAACATCTTTATATCTATCCAGTATTTTTTTGCATATGTGAACCACATGCGGTTCCTCTGCTTTATGTATGGAACCGAAAATAACAATTTTTCTATCACTGTTATTTTCGGGATTCAAAATAAGACTCAATTGATATACATGATCAAATTTAATACTTTTTGAGACAAGAACCTTTTCATCTGGAACTCCCAATTTTAAAAGCCTTTCAGCGTCGGATGGACTTCTCATAACAAAACAATCAACCATATTCATGATATTTCTTATAATGAGCTTAAATGCACGGTATCTAACAAAGGACTTTCTTGACAATCTACCATTCAAAACAAGGACTGGAATATTTTTTCTTTTTAATTCGAAAAACAAATTAGGCCAGATTTCAGTTTCAACAGATATAAAAATCTCCGGCTTTATTGCAAAAACTGCTTTCCTTGTTGCGAATGAAAAATCAAAAGGTAGAAAAATTTTGATGATATGATGTGACAGTCTTTGTTCCGCGATTATCCTGCCTGTCCTGCTTGTGCAGGAAACTACAATCTGTCTGTCACTGAACTTTTTAGATATCTCATTTATAAGTGGAATAATTGCGAGTAGTTCTCCTATTGAGACGGCATGAATCCATATATTATGGTTCTTCAGAATTTTGATTTCAGTACAATAGATTCCAAGTCTTTCAAGAAAATCATGAAAACGGCCATCCTTACCAAAAAGACGTTTTCCATAAAATGGCAGTGAAAAAATCAAGCCAATTGCATAAATCAGATCATATATTGAAAAAAAAATGCGATGCATTATTGTTCAAAAATCAGTTTTGCTGGGAAAAGATTATCTCTACCAATCAGACCTTTTGGATCAAATATCTTCTTTATCCTTATCATGTCTCTAATACCGTTATCTCCATACATCATCCTTAAATATGGATATTTTATTTTGCCGATACCGTGTTCAGCGGAGATTGTTCCACCTAATGAAATTGCCTTTTCAACACAGCTAAGATAGATCTGTCTGGCAAGATTTTTTTCCCTCTCATCAACAGGGAAAAGATTGAAATGAAGATGATTTTCTCCAATATGACCGAATAAAACCGTCCTTATGCCCGATTCTTTTGAAAATTTTCTGTAAAAGGCAACCAGTTCTCTAAAATTATTTTCTGGTACAGCGATATCGAGTGAAATTTTTGTAATATTCAATTTTCTGAAATACGCATTGATATTTTCTGGAAGCTTATGCCTGAAATCGATCAATCTTTGATAACTTTTTGGATCCCCCCCAACCCAAACATCCTTAGCCTGATATTTTTCAGAAATCTCAAGCCACTTTTCCATCAATTCAGTAGTATCTGTGCTTTCAATATAAAAGGCGCAACAATCATCAGGTATTTCAGGAAAATCGTTTTTAAGAAAAAACAAACTCTCGCGATCAAAAAATTCAAGGGTATACATATCGCTGATAAAATCCTTCTTCACCTGCCAGAGAAATTCGAACATTTTTTCTTCAGACGGCAAAAATAGTATCATAATAAATCTGTCTGGAAGTTTATCTATGAGGGCAACCTCAACCTGTGTAATAACACCAAGCGTACCTTCAGAACCAATTATAAGATCTATCAAATCCATACGATCTGCTGAAAAATATCCAGCAGAACATTTAATAGGAGGCGTCCTGTAGGAAGGGATTTTTAAGGAAACAAAATCTGTTTTAATTATTCCATCGGTATCAGCAAAGTATTTTCCCCTGGGAACCTCAATAATCTTACCACTTCCAGTTACCATTCTGACTTTTAAAATATACCTTCTTGTTGCTCCAAATCTGAAGCTATATTCACCCGATGCATTTGTTGAAGTATTCCCACCTATAAAAGCATTTCTTTCTGTAGGAAATGGCGGATAGAACTTTTTTATTATATCTGCTTCCTTAAGGAAATTGTTGACAATGGTTCCTGCTTCAAGAACCGCTTTTTTTTCATCAATACTGATTATTCTGTTCAGGCGTTCCACAGAAATAATTGAACCTTCTGTAGGAATTCTTCCACCGACAGTTCCTGTTCCACCCCCTGAAACAGTTAGAGGTATATTTTTTTCATTACAACTATTTACAATCTCAACTACCTCATCTTCATTTTCAGGTATAAAGACCCTATCGCACTTACCCGATTTAAAATTTGAAGAGTCTTCAAGATAACTTAAAATCTCATCTTGATTTTCCTTGATTATCACCTTTTATCTCCTTTCCTCTGAATCCAACTATCACAAGTTTATTTTCGTTTGCAACTCTTATTGTTCCTTCTTGATCAATAAAAACAGTTTTTCCTGCTTCAACTGCCAGAACCTTACCACCTGCATAAACAAGGTTTTTAACTGTTTCAGGGCCTATTGTTGGCAAATCAAATCTTGTATCCTGACCAGATCTTATAACTTTTACCACAACAAAGTCTTTACAAAATTTACCAGCCCTTTTTATCATAGCATCTGTCCCTTCAATTGCCTCAACTGCAACAACCATTCCATTTTTTATCGCAACTGCCTGTCCAATATCAAGTTGTGCAATTGATTTCGCAATCTTCCAGCCGTTAAATATGTCATTCCATTGTACTGTATCAGGTTTTGAAATTGTATATATCTTTTCTTCAGCAAGATGGTTTTTGAAAACCTTCGTCAATGGCAAAATTTCTATTTTGTTTCTGACAATTAATCCGGCAAGTTCTTCAAAAATTTTTTGTGGTCTTAAATCCCTGATACCATTAAGAAAATTTTTACCAGACTGTGAGATATCCCTTTTAAAAATTGATGAAGCCTCTATCTTTCCTGCAAAAACAAGTCTTTCTATACCATTTTTTCTGACATAGTTTAAAAAGCCATCTATGTCTCCAAAGTCAAGGATAATCTCTTTTTCAAATCCTACTTTTTTTTCAAAACTGAAAGTAATGACATCATAACCCATATTCTCAAGCTGCCTGCAGGCAACATGGGAAAAACTACTATCAGATACAAAAACTCCAACTTTTCCCTTCATCTCATCCACCTTTAGTTTTGTATTCAACAGGGTCTTTAATCCCAGCTTCAAAAAATGCTGCAAGTCGAATTTTGCATGAATCACATTCACCGCAGGGCTTTTCTTCACCTTTGTAACAAGACCAAGTAATAGAAAAATCAAGCCCCAGATTCAATCCAATTTTGATAATTTCTGACTTCTTCAATGTTAAAAGCGGTGCTTTCAAAATTATTTTTTTCTTTTCAACACTCTTTTTAATACCTGTATCAATTACTCTCTGAAAGGACTCAATAAATTCTGGTCTGCAATCAGGATAACCCGAATAATCAATAGCATGAACTCCAATTACTATTGCATCAGCATCTATAGATTCCGCGTATGCAAGAGCAAGAGATAAAAAAATTATGTTCCGTGCTGGAACATAAGTTGGTGGAATTGTTGATTTTCCGGTTTCCGGTATATAGTCCGGGTTGGTTAAAGAAGAAGGAAGCCAAGAAAGGTCAATGTTCATAAATCTATGTTCCCTAACAGCCAGAAACTGTCCAATCTTTTTTGCGCTTTCCAATTCTTTTTTATGCAACTGCCCGTATGAAACACTAAACCCATAAAGCTCGCTTCCTTTTTGCTTTTCAATAGCAGCTGCAACAAAACTATCAATTCCCCCTGAAATGAGTACCACAGTCTTCATCTTAATTTCATAACCTTATGCAACTGTAATCTAATAAACCAGTTTGGCATACCTGCTTTTTTTATTTCCATCAAAATCATAGAAGCGATTCTTAAATCGTTATTAACAGGTTGAAGAATAACTGGCTTATCAATACTTTTATCAACAAACAAGATATCTGATTTTTTTGTGATCACATACTTAAACTCTGATGCAACTTTTTTAAATCTTTTATCATATCCAGAAGGCATTAATTTCAAAGCATCTCTTTTGGGACTTATGCAAATCCAGTCAAGGTCAATTTCTCTCCAGATCGTTCCATTTGTTTCAACAGCAACAAAATAACCATTTTTTTTTAAAAGCTCAGCAAGAAGCGAAAAATCCTGAAGATATGGTTCACCCCCTGTAATTATGACATTTGAAATTTTTGCCTTTTTTTTTGCCAGAAACTCAACCTTCTCTATAATTTCTTTTTCCTGCATCAACCTCTTTTTTTTGAATGCCTGTGGCGTATCACAAAATTTGCAGTTTAAATTACATCCATAAAGTCTGATAAAAATTGCTGGAATACCCTGCCGATATCCTTCACCCTGAATTGAGCAAAAAATCTCAGAAATTTCAAGCATAATTAGTACCAGCCCGCATCATACGCAGTTTCGTACATTGTGATAATATTTTCAACCGGCGTGATCGCCTGTAGATTATGGCAGGGACCTAAAAAAAATCCACCGTTATTACCAAAAATTTCTATGTTTTCAATGA
This sequence comes from Candidatus Omnitrophota bacterium, assembly GCA_023818375.1. Classification (GTDB taxonomy): domain Bacteria; phylum Ratteibacteria; class UBA8468; order B48-G9; family DTJG01; genus DTJG01. The sequence goes on from JAMWCC010000079.1 coordinate 47,508, forward strand.
CCTCTTTTTTTACTTCCTCAATACTTCCGAAAGGCATTGTGTATTGATTGTCCATTGCTCCGTGAAAACAGATTTTCTCTCCAAAATCTTTTTTTAATTGCATCCTGTCCATACCCTTACATCGCCACTGTACAGGATCAAGAACATCCATCCCGCATTCAATAAGATCAGGAATTATATCTCTTATGGCTCCATCACTATGAGTTATTACATATGCTCCGTTCTGATGAACAAGCTCCATCATCTTTTTCATCCTTGGAAGGAAAAATCTTCTTATGCAATCAGGTGAAAATAGCAATGTTTCCTGAGAACCAAGATCTTCAGCAACCATTGTTAATAAAACCTTCCCAGGTATTTTCTCGTAGATACCCTGGGTAATTTTGTAATAAAGCTGAAAAATCTGTTCCATACAATAGTCAACAATATCAGGTTTTTCAATTAAATCCAACATTGCTCTTTCAAGACCACGTAGCTGTGTATATCTTAAAAAAGGTTCCATTCCACCACCAAATATTGGTAGATGTTCCTTGCCTTCAATCTGCTTTTTTATTCTTGAAAAATCAAACCAGTCAATCGAAGGAAATGTATAGTTCTTTTTAATATCCTGAAGTGTTTCAAAGTCTGCAAGTGGATGAAAAACACATTCTGAATAAACACCAGTCCCATACGAAACATTCTTAAAGCCACATCCAAAAAAATCATAACCCTCAGGAATATTTGGTCCAACATACTCAGGGAAAACACTTACAGTTTCATCAATGTGCAATTTTTTGAAAAGTTGGTAATCTTCAGAGATCCCGAGATGTTTCTTTACTTTTTCAAGAGTTTCGCGGGTTGCTCTCCAAAATAAAGGAACCCTATCTGGCTTTTTCTTGTTTAAAACAGCCTGCCAGCGCTCAACAGGACTCATCGAATCAATTGCCATTTTCTTCCTTTTTTGAAAGGTTTAATTTTACTAAATATTATACTTCTCGGCAGGACAGGACTCAAATAATTTTTTTAATTCTTATCTTTTGAAAAAACAATATTAGAGTACTCGCCAAGCATCTCATATTTTTTCTGCCAGGTTGTATACATAAAACCGCATACACCATCAACATTCTTTGCAAGATTGAGCCATTCTTTTACATCTTCAAGATTATCAGCATCATAATAATTGGCTATTAAAATTTTAAAACCTTTTTCAGCAAAAAATTTCAGGCTTTTTTCCCTTGGTTTGCCACCCCATACACCAATAATTAAATCTCTTGGTATGTAATTCCAGGAGTGTCTGAAATCTCCTTTCACAAGATAATAATCTGCTTTAGCATTATGGTTTGGATCAAACATATCAGACCATATATAAATTTCAGCTTCTGGATTATATTTTTTTAGTATTTCAAACTGCCTTGTGACACAACTTCCAAGTAGTTTAGCCATATCCCGGCCTTCACATCCCTGACACGTACCACCCATCCTGATTTCATCCATATTGAGAATTACCTTTTTGTATTTTAATTTTTCCCATAGCAACTTTGCCTCATGGTCAAAAATTTCGTAAAGTGCTGGTTCTGCCATACACACACTAACCTGGCTATCATAAATTAACATCGGGTGATACCAGCTAACTCTTAAATACTCTCCATCTTTTATTCTGCTACCAGAAGGTATTCTTATTACAGGTTGAGGATAGTCGAAATCCCTTCTAAAAGGATTAAAATATGGATCAAAAATTTTCTCATAGTCCTTGCCCTCTTCATAAACGATTGTTCCGTCTTCACTTTTTACCACAACAGGCGTTCCGGGTCGTCTGAGAACATTGTAAAGAGCAACTTCCTCAATCTTCCAATCATCAATCCAGAATTTCCCTTCTTTTCCACCCCAGATACCCACATATAGCTTTATCCGTGAAAACTCAAGACTATTAAAAAGCATCGTCAGTTTTCTCCAGTCAGTCGTTGAAGGAATATTAAATGAGCGTGGTGCGATATCCTTGTTTTCACCAAGCACAAGGATGCGAAAATTTGCTGATGGCTTTAAGTTTTCTGTCTTCACCCATATCGTAACCTTATAACACCTATAAGGAATAACGTCAATTTCTTGCATAATCCTGGCATTTCCATAGGATGATACACCAAACTTCTCAAATCTTAATGAGGCGCTTCCGCTGTGTTTTATCTGTGTATCAACAAAACTTATTTTTCCTGGTTCATCGTGAAATCTATAACCTGTTAGCCTGTTTCCCTGATATGATTCAAAACCACCATTAAGAATCTCTATTTTTCTTTCAGGAAAATGGACTGCCCTATTACCCGTAACCACAAAACGAGAATCCTTTACCGGCAATCCTTCAGCAAGATTTCTATCGTGCGAAAGTGGGCTCCCATACCCAACTGAAAAAACAGCCGGAACAAGCTCCAGCTGCAGTTGTTCACAGGTTCTTTTTATTTTTTCAAGTCCTTCAAAAAATTTTTCATCTTGTTTGCAGAGAGAATCAAGGCCCCCTGATAACACTATTCCATTATAATTAATTTTTGAAGCAACATTAACCAAGGATATAACTTTTTCAACATCCTGTTTTTCTCTTATGTTAAAACCAAAAATCCAAACAAACCTATCCTTCCACTCAATAGCCCAGGAGAGATTTTGAATTAAAAAAAGGCATATAAGTATAACTTTGATCGCTCCCATAATAAAAATATAATATGCCTTTTGGGAAAAAAAACAAATTTTGCTTTTTGAAAATTGACAAATTTACGACAAAGGGTGGTAATTATTATTCATAAGTTTTAAGAGGAGACTGGATAGATTGGATCTTGTTCCAAAAAAAGTTTTTATGACAAAAGGTGTTGGAAAGGACAGAGAAAAACTGACAAGTTTCGAAAGAGCCCTGAGAAATGCTGGAATTGCCCAGTTCAACCTGGTCTCAATTTCCAGTATTTTCCCACCACACTGCAAGCTCATTTCAAAAACTGAAGGGCTTTCCTACCTTAAGCCTGGACAGATTTTGTATGTTGTCATGAGTAAAAATGCAACAAATGAACCACACAGATTGATTACTGCTTCTGTTGGTTTAGCGATACCAAAAGACCCAAACCAGTATGGTTATTTATCAGAACATGAAAGCTTCGGAGAAACAGAAGAAAAAGCAGGAGATTATGCAGAAGACCTTGCAGCAACAATGCTGGCAACAATTTTAGGGCTTGAGTTTGACCCAAATTCATCCTATGACGAAAAAAAACAGATATGGCGCATGTCAAACCAGATTATTAAAACAACAAATATCACACAGTCAGCAATCGGTGATAAAAATGGGTTGTGGACAACGGTTATTGCTGCTGCTGTTTTTATACTCTGACAGAAATGAGTGAAGCACTTCCCTATACCTTCGGTGGAATAAAAGCTATTTCCTTAAACAGGTCGAAATTTGTTATTCTCCCTGTACCATACGAAGGTACTGTTTCCTTTAGACCCGGGACAAGATTTGGTCCAGAATCGATAATACTTTCTTCAAGATACATGGAACTTTATGATGAAGAAACAAACTCAGAACCATGGCTTGTTGGTATTATCACACTACCAGAAATTGTCCAGGAAATTGATTCTGCACCAAAAATGATGAAAAAGATTGCAAAAACCGCAGAAAAAATAATTGAAAAAGATAAATTTCTGATAACCCTTGGTGGAGAACATTCAATAAGTTTTCCTGTAGTAAAAGAGTATCAGAAAAAATACCCAAATCTAAAGGTTATTCATTTTGATGCCCACGCAGATTTACGAATGGAATATGAAGGAAGTAAATCAAGCCATGCAAGTGTAATAAGAAGAATTTCTGAACTTGGTTGTGAAATTTTCAGTTTTGGTATAAGAAGTTTGAGTAAAGAAGAAGCAGATGATTTAGCGAAATTAAAAAATGTCCATATCAATTTTGCTTACAATTGTAGAAATCAGGATTTGATTGACAAGGCAGCTAATTTACCGCAGGGAAACTATTACATCACAATTGACATTGATTGTTTTGACCCATCAGTTGTTCCTGATACTGGAACTCCTGAACCGGGTGGCTTAACGTGGTATGAAGTAACAGGATTTTTAAGAAAATTTATTGAATCACACAATGTCGTTGGCGCTGATCTTGTTGAGCTTGCTCCGTCCAATCACTATTGTGCCTCATCATTCCTTGCAGCAAAACTCGTTTACAAAATCATTGCCTATCTTACCAAAAAAAGCTAATACTTTATTTTTCAATCGGTGGGACATTTTCACATTCCTGCGCTTTAATAATTCTTGGAGCAGCCCATCGAACTGCATTTGTGATAACCTTCAATATGTTCTGGTCGTAGTAAATGGGAAATGTTTCATGACCTGGTGAAAAATAAAATATCCTTCCATGTCCGCGCTCCCAAACACAGCCGCTTCTGAAAACCTCTCCACCAGGATACCAGGAAATAAAGATTATTTTTTCAGGTACTGGAATATCAAATCTTTCACCGTACATTTCGGTTTCTGGTAGTTCAAAATATTCTGGTATCCCCCGGGCTATTGGATGGGATGGTTCAATTGTCCAGATTCTTTCCTTTCCGCCATCCCGCCATTTCAAAACGCAGCTTGTTCCCATAAGTGCCTTGAAGATTTTTGAAAAATGGGCTGAATGAAGACAGATTATGCCCATACCTTCAAGAACTCTTTTGTGAACTCTTGCAACTATTTCATCCTTTACTTCATGATGATAACCATGCCCCCACCAGATCAAAACATCAGTATTATCAACAACTTCCTGACTGAGTCCATGTTCTGGATCATCAAGACATGCCAGGGTTGCTTCAATATCTCCCTGCGCATTTAAGTGTTTTGCAATCACAGCGTGCATACCATCTGGATAAATCTTTTTTATCTTTTCGTTGTGTCTTTCATGCCTGAATTCATTCCACACAACAACCTTTATTTTCTTTTCCATCAGTTCCCCCTTGAAAATTCCCACCATTCACGATAATTTGTGCTGCTTCTTTAAGATTGGCAACAACAAAATCTGGCTTATAGTTCCAATTTTCTGTTTCTTCAACCGACTTTGTCTTGCCTGATAGAACAAGAATAGTTTTCATTCCTGTTTTTGCGCCAACTTCAATATCAACATCGCTATCACCGATAAAAAAAGTTTTTCCTCTCTCAAAATCTCCAAACTCTGCAATAAATCTTTCTATCATGCCTGTCTTTGGTTTTCTGCAATTACAATTGTCTTCAGGCGTGTGTGTACAATAATAAACCTTAAAAATCTCAATACCCTGTTTTCTCAATTCATTCTGCATTTTTTCTGTGACATCCCACAAGTCCTGTTCAGAGAAAATCTTTCTTCCAACTCCTGCCTGATTTGAAATAATAACTATTCTGAAACCATTTTTAACAAGTGTTTGAAGCCCTTCAATTGCATCTGGCAGAAATTGGAATTCGCTCCAGTTTTTTATGTAGTCATCTGGCGTAAATATGGAAATCACTCCATCCCGGTCAAGAAAAGCAATTTTCATTTTGAATAAAAAGGAATGGTTTCTTCAAATCCCATCATAATATTCATATTCTGTACTGCCTGTCCTGAAGCACCTTTTATAAGATTATCAATTGCACTGACAATACAGATGAAATTTTTTTCTATCTTTTTTATTCCTATATCGCAGAAGTTTGTTCCGACAACATTTTTTATTTCAGGAGAACAACCATATTCCATAACCCTTACAAATGGCTCTCCTTTATAAAACTCAAGATATGTTTCTTGAAGCACTTTTTCGTCCATATCATCAGATAATTCAGCATACATTGTTGTCAGAATACCACAGTTGATGGGTATCAGATGTGGAACAAATGTTATTTCAACTTTACAGCCCACTTTTCCAAGAATATGCTGAATTTCTGGCTGGTGCCGATGCTGTCCAATTTTATATGCGCGGCTGCTTTCGTTTCCTTCAGCAAATAAAAGTGCAACATCTGGTTTTCTTCCAGCGCCAGTAAAACCACTTAAAGAATTTACAATAATTCTTCCTTTTAAATTATTTTTTTTCGCAAGTGGTAAAAGCCCTAAGATTGCTGAAGTCGGATAACAACCAGGATTTGCAATAAGCTGAGCATTCTTAATATCCTGCCGATAAATCTCTGGAAGTCCATAAACAGCTTTTTCAAGTAATTGTGGAGAGGTATGTTTTTGATACCATTTTTCATAAAGATTAACATCTGAAAACCTATAATCAGCGCTTAAATCAATAACCCTTTTACCAAGGGACAAAATTTTTGGCACAAAGGACATCGAAACAACATGGGGAAGCGCAAGAAAAACTATATCACAATTATTTTCAATTACTTCCCAGTCAATTTTATTTGTGCAATGAAGCTGTAGTGTTTTCGCAACTTTTGGATACATCTGGTCAATAGTCAAATCAGGTTCGTCAGGCGCAACAAATCCTGCAACTATTTCAATATGCGGGTGCAGCAGCAAAATCTCAACAAGTTTTCTGCCCGCGTATCCTGAAATTCCAAAAATTGCAACCTTGAATTTTTTGTTTTCCATTTTTTAATAGGGACAAAGAGATTAACGCTTTGTCCACTGGAAGCGTTTTCTTGCTCCCTTCTGACCGTATTTCTTTCTTTCCTTCATCCGAGGGTCTCTGGTAAGAAGGGAAAACTCTCTCAGTTTAGGTGTGAAATCAGGGTTATATTTAACAAGGGCCCTTGCAATACCAAGTTTAATTGCATCTACTTGGCCTGATATCCCGCCGCCCAAACTTTTCACTTCAATATCAAACTTTCCATCTGTCTCAGTAACTTTAAGCGGCTTAATAACTTCCTGTTGCTGGGTGACAAGTGGAAAATATTTTTCCAGCGGCCTTCCATTGATCATAATCTTACCCTGCCCTTCAGTCATCTTAACAATTGCACGAGCTGTTTTTCTTCTTCCAACCGCAATCAAAAGATTTCCTTCCATTTAACCTCCGATAAGATGATTTTTGCAAGATATTCTAAAATAACTCCGCTATTAAGTCAAATGAACCTTCTAACTGGCTGTACAACGACCTGAAAATATTGTATATTTTGGTGTAGAACTCGTAATTAGTTTTCTCTGGAATAAACTCATCCTTTATCTCAATAAACATATCACATGTTTTTTCAATTTCCGGGAAAATTTTTGTGCCAGAACCAGCAAGAAGCGCTGCTCCATATGCTGGACCTTCTTCAGAAACAAGACGCACCATTTTCTCACCGATAATATCGGCAAGAAGCTGTGTCCAGAAACGACTTCTTGCGCCACCTCCTGAAACTCTGCAGTGACCACCAAAAGGAAGACCTATTTCCTTCATTATCTCAACACTATCCCTCAGACCAAAACTAACACCTTCAAGAACAGCCCTTATAAGGTCTGCTTTTGTTGTTTTTAATGATAATCCAAAAAATACTCCTTTTGCATTCGGGTCCGGATATGGACATCTTTCACCTGCAAGATAAGGTAAAAAAACCACACCATCACAACCGCGGGGTGCTTTTTCTGCGAGAGAAACAAGAATCTCATACGGATCTTTGCCAGTTGCTCTTGCCTGTTCTATCTCCTGTGTACCAAGCACATCCCTGAACCATCTGAAAGAACCCCCTGCAGAAAGCATTACACCCATCAGATGCCATTTTCCCGGCACAGCATGGCAGAATGTGTGCAATCTTCCTTTTGGATCAACAAAGACCTTATCAGAAAAAGCAAAAACAACACCACTTGTTCCAAGGGATATTGAAATAAGTTTTTCTTTTGTAATTCCTGTACCGATTGCGCCTGCTGCCTGATCCCCTGCTCCTGCAACAACAGGGACACCAGCCGGAATACCTGTTAAATTTTGTATCTCATTGGAAATTGTTGCGGTTATCTCTACAGATTCAAAAGGAGAAGGCAACCACTGTAAAGGTATTTCAAGTATATCAAGTATCTCCTGCGACCAGTTTCGTTTTTTTACATCAAACAAACTCGTTCCTGAAGCATCGGAAACATCAGTGGCAAACTCTCCTGTAAGACGAAACCTGATATAGTCCTTTGGCAATAAAACCTTTTTTACATTCTTATAAATCTCTGGATGATTATTTTTCAGCCACAGTATCTTTGGTGCCTGAAATCCTGTAAGAACAGGATTGCAGGTAATATCAAAAATTTTTTCTTTACCCACCTTTTCATTTATTTCATCACACTCTCTTGCTGTTCTCTGGTCGCACCACAAAATTGCAGGATACAAAATATTTCCATTCTGATCAAGAAAAACAGAGCCGTGCATCTGTCCTGTAAGACCGATACCTACTAAAGAAGAAGGATTAATCCTGCTAACCAGTGATTTAAGAGATTTTATTGTTGCCTGCCACCAAGATTCAGGATCCTGTTGAGCCCAGAGTGGTTTTGGTGTTATAAGTGGGTACCCTTCTACACAGGAATCTATAACCTTTCCTTTTTCATCGACAAGTACACTTTTGACCCCGGTTGTCCCAAGGTCTATGCCGATAACATATCTTTGCATATTATTCTTTTGAAGCCGCTGGCGGATAAAGCAAATTCAGATACCTTGTAGGTACATTTCCCTGTCTTGTATCACCCTCATGGACATAGATTCTATAAAAAAGTTTCATTTCCTGACATGCAGGCAGAATATATGTACCTGAAATTTTTTTATCTCCTGTAAAATCACTTAGTCCAAAAAAGTTTGCACTGAAAAGCCCATAGTTTCTGATATGCCACCATGTTGGGTATCTCAGGTTTGTTGGATAGTCAAAAACTGATACACCAACTGTCACACCATCAACAGGTCCATAGTAATCACACCACTGTGCCCTTTTGCCCCAGCACTCGTCTTCGTTTATTCCGCCTATGGAATTTTCAAAAGCACCATATTGGTTGGCTTGCATCGATGGCATAACTCTAACACTCAAAAGTCCAGATTCCTTTGTATCTTTGAAAACAAGTTCTCCCTCAGTTGCTTTCAGTATAGTGACATGATCAATAATTCTTGCTGAAGCAGGCATATTATAAACAGTTATAATCCTTTCTTCTTCGCAGATTTTTTTTGTTTTTGAGTTGTCCATCCAGAAACTTATTGCGTGCAGTCTTCCAAAAACCGATCCACTGACAATTTCAACAAAGCTCTGGTGAACTGTCCAGCCATGGCAACCCTCAACTTCGCTCCAGTTGTCAACCCCATTAATATCTCCGTGTGCCACCCATACACCCCTGTGATGGACATGATCAAGATTTTCTGGATTTCCTTCTGGTGCAGGTGGCCTAAGAACCGATTTACCCTGCACTGTTATCAGAGGATTTAGATAAGGTCTGACAACATGGCTTCCGTAATGATAGGTTGAAAAATGTTCATTACCTATCATAATATCAACAACACCTTTTTCTGGATTATTCAGCAACTTAACCTGTGCATCCTGCATGGCACTCTGTTTTATTTCCAGTTCAACAGATTCATTCTGAGCGATATCTGGCAAAAGTACTACAATTTTTTTGTTCTTCAAATCTACCTGTGTCGGTATCTCCTGCCCATTCAAAAGACATACCACACTTTCATTTCCATCATAATCAATGAAATATGGACCTTCAAGCCACTTCCTTTTTTTGTTTTCAATGCGTATTTTCATTTTCTCCTCCAAAAAATTATGGGAAAAAGATGACCTAATACACTAATTTTAATAATAATTTTGAGATTGTCAAAAACGCAATTTTCTGTAGATTCAGCTAATCACGCATACATCACGAATTTATCTCTCCAAGATCTTCTCATCATGGTGTAATTTTGCTGGCCAGTAAGTTTATGATTGCATTGGTTTTTTTACCATTTTTAACATATTAGCATAAGATGGTTTCCAAATATGAGCAAAGATATTTCTCAAGTTAATTTTTTGGCACACAAATTTAAGTTATAATCTAATAAAAAGGATTTCAAATGACGCTTGAAGAAATAAAAAACAAAATAAACAGTCACAGAGAAGAATTAGAAAAAAAGTTCAAGGTAAAAAAAATCGCTATATTTGGTTCGTATTCACGAAAAGAGCAAACGGAAACAAGTGATTTAGATATCCTGGTTGAATTCAGCGAACCTGTTGGTTTTCTTTTCTTTCACCTTGCTGATTATCTCGAAGAAATTTTGAAAGTAAAGATTGACCTGGTCACTCCTGAAAGTATCAAACCCAACAGAAGAAAATATATAATTAAGGATTTAACTTATGTCTGAAAGAAACTGGAAACTTTTCATTGAAGACATTCTTGAATCGTATTTTTCACTCATCTTTAGATTATAAGATGCTCATTTCCCGTCAAACCTCCATTTTAATATCCCGGTCACTTCTCCCTTTATAAAAGGTAGACGGAAAAGGATTTTGAAATCTCCCCCAGCCCCTCTTTTAAAAAGAGGGAAGTAGAGTATTTTCCCCCTTTATAAAAGGGGGACAAAGGGGGATTTAGTTATTTCTCTTTCCTTTTACAAAAGGGAGAGCAGAGAGGGATTTTGAAATCTCCCCCAGCCCCTCTTTTAAAAAGAGGGGAATAAATGTTCGCCCATTACAAGCAAAGAGGTGTTAACCTGTACATAAGGTAACTTGTGTACCCACTCATTTTAAAAGTTGAAATACACAAAAAAAATGGTAAACTATTTTTGATAAAAATCGTTGAAAAACATCATGGACCCGTAGCTCAAGGGCAGAGCAGCGGACTCATAATCCGTTGGTTGCTGGTTCGAATCCGGCCGGGTCCACCAAAATCTTGTTTTTCCTTTGTTGTGGTCTTCTTGAAAGAGAGTTAATAATTTTAAAAAGAAAGAATCATGCTGCACCGAAATTTTGACTTGCAGAAATTTGAAGTCGATCTTTTCCGGAAATTTCTTTACATTAGCGAAACAATTTTGTATCATAATTAAGTAAGGGTTTGTCTTGCAGTTATTTTTGTTATGATATCATGATGAAAAAAGTAACTTCACCAGTAGGTAAAAGTATAAAGAGATTCAGGAAACAAGTTAATTTGTTGCGAGATCGGCATCTCACACCATATGATATCTTCGAAAATCTGAAAATAAAATTAAAATCTGGCATTACCAATCCTTCAACTAAGGCGGTTCAAAAAGTTGCCAAGGTCCTGAATGTTTCCGTTAGACCATTATTGGAAAATAAAAAGCTATGACAAAAAAACTCTTACCGAATACAAACCATGCTTCGCTTCTTAAATTTGCAGATGAACTTGTTTTAAGAACAAAAGATCTACTTCGCGAAGCCAAAACTGAAGAAGATTTAAGGATTGGGTTTGAAAAACTTTTGGAGTCGATAAGAGCTGGATTGAATTTAAAATCAACTCCGAGATATGAAAAATCAGTTTATAGTGGCCGCTCTGATGCAGTACACGGACAAGTTATTATTGAATACGAACCCCCAAATTCTTTTTCGTCAAGAAAAAACATAGACCACGCCTACGAGCAATTGGTAAATTACTTGTCCGATGAAACAGAAGCAACTAAACTTACTCAAGTAGGAGTAGGTTTTGACGGAGCCAAGATTTTTTTTGTTCAATACCAGGGTAAAAATGACGAAAGGATAGACAGAGCAAAATTTTTTATTCGCGGTCCATATGATTTCAATCCAGAAAGTGCCAGAACTTTTTTAATCCATTTGCGGGCTTTATCTCGCCTCCCTCTCACTGCCGAAAATTTGGCTCAAAAATTTGGCCCTCAAAGCGAGCTTGCGCCCAAAATGGTCTCCGCTCTTGCTAACGCCTTGGCATATTGGGGCGACCAAACGCATATTCGCACATTTTTTAATGAGTGGAAAAGATTATTTGGAATTGTTTATGGCGAACAATTTACTGGTGGTCAGCAGGAAAAAGAAGCAGAAAAACTTTCAAAACTTTACAGGGTTGGAACTGGAACAGACTTTCAGGAACTTTTATTTTCTGTCCACACCTATTTTGCACTTTTAATGAAACTTATCGCCGCCGAACTTTTGACTTTACGGGAAACATCTTTCGGTTCATCTCTTGCGTCCCAATTTACTCATATTTCTGACGATGAACTTAAACAACAACTTGAAAATATAGAAAACGGTGGAATTTACTCCCAAAAAGGAATTACCAATTTTTTGGAAGGTGACTTTTTCCGCTGGTATCTTGATGCTTTTGATTCTCCGGAACTAAAAGAAGCAATCCGTGAAATTGCTCGATGCCTTTCTGAATTTGAACCAGCAACCAGTACCTTGGATCCGGTTTCAACGCGTGATCTTCTTAAAAAACTTTATCAGTATTTAGTCCCGCAGGAAGTTCGCCATCGCTTAGGTGAATATTACACACCCGACTGGTTAGCGGAATTATTGCTAAATGAGGTTGGCTATGACGGCAACACGCTTAAAAGATTTTTAGACCCGGCTTGCGGGTCAGGCACTTTTCTTGTTTTAGCTATCCAGCGAGCAATAGAGCATGGCCGAGAAAAAGAAAAAATTCCAGATCTGGAAATTGGCAAAAGAATTTTAGCAAACATATGGGGATTTGATTTAAATCCTTTGGCAGTTATCGCTGCTCGCACCAATTACCTTTTTGCTTTGGGCGATTTAATCAATGAAATATTGAGTAGAGGTGGAAAAATTGAAATCCCGGTTTATCTTGCTGATTCTGTTCTATGGCCAGAACAAGTGGGGGGACAGATCCAACTAAATTTTTATGGCGGCGATTATGTAAAAGTAAAAACCTCTGTAAAAGAATTCCATGTGCCTGCTATTTGGATTCAAGACAAGGGATTTAGAATGCAGGAAGCCGCCTCAATGATAGAAGATTTTACTAAAGCGGAATTTGAGCCAGAAATTGCTATGAAGCATTTCAAAAAAAGAGGGTTAGCTTTCTCGCCAAATGAGCAGATTGTAGAAAATTTTTATAAAGAAGTTTTAGAACTGGAAAAGAAAAAACAAAACGGCATTTGGGCAAGATTTTTGAAAAACGCCTTTGCACCAATGGTTGCAGGAAAATTTGATTTTGTCGTCGGTAATCCACCGTGGATATTATGGGAATACCTTTCCAAAGAATATAGAGAAGCGACACAAAATTTGTGGGACGATTATGGCCTTACCAGAATTGGCCAAACACGGAATGTTCTTATTAGAGGACGGCGAGATTTTTCAATGCTCTTTGTTTATGCTTCGGCTGATTATTATCTCAAAGGTGGGGCAAAATTAGGGTTTTTGATAACTCAAGAGGTTTTTAAATCAAAAGGTGCTGGAGAAGGATTTAGAAGATTCCAGTTAGGAGATAAAGAATATCTTAAAGTATTAAAAGCCCATGACTTAGTCTCAATTCAACCATTTGAAGGTGCAGCAAATAAAACCGCGGTAATAATTCTTAAAAGAGGTGAGAAGACCGAATATCCTTTGCCATATTTTATTTGGACCAAGAAAAAAAGTGTTAGTAAAATTGCCACTGATAAATTATTAGATGAGGTTTTACCGCTCTTGCAGAAGAAAAAATATAGCGCTAAGCCAATTGGCTCTGATGTGGGAGCTTGGCAAACTCAAATAAAAGAAGCAGAGTGTCCAGCTGTTGAAGGGCAAAATTATTACAAAGCAAAGATAGGTGTTGTTGTTTCTCCATACAGTGTATTTTGGCTAAAAGTAAAACAGGTTTTATCTAATGGCGACCTACTGATAAATAACCTCAATGAAGAAGGGAAAGTCAAAGTTCCAATTATTGAAGCAACAATTGAACATGAGTTGGTTTATCCTGCTATAAAAAGTTCTGATATTACGAGATGGCTGGCGAGTCCAGAAATATTCGTATTAATCACTCATCCTGCATCACAAATACCTCACAATGAAACAACAATGAGAAATAGGTGGCCGAAAATTTATAGCTACTTACTCAATTTTAAAGATATCCTAGCACAAATGGCTCTCTATAAGCATTTCCATGAGCCAGTGGGTAATCCCTTTTATGGACAGCGGAATATTGGAGAACATGTATTTTCTCTTTATAAAGTTGTGTGGCGGAGGCAAGCTTCCGATATAAGCGCGGCCGTAGTCTCTCAACACAAAACCTTATTTGGTTACAGACCAGTAGTTGTGCTTGACCCTTCGGTTCTGATATCTACCAACTCCGAATCCGAAGCCCATTATCTCTGCGCAATTATCAATTCAAAGCCAGTTCGCGATTTTATTAAATCTTTTTCTTCTGCTGGTAGAGGTTTTGGCACGCCTTCAGTGATGGAACATGTGGGTATTCCAAAATTCAACCCGAAAAACCCACTTCATAAGAAACTTTCTGAAATTTCTAAAAAATGTCATCGGCTAAAAGCTGCAGGCAAAGAGAAAGAACTCGAAAAATTAGAAGAAGAAAACGATGAATTAGTAAAGAAACTTTTTTTGATAAAATAGTTCAGGAAAAAGGTATGTGTGAGGAAAACACTAAACAAGAATATGAGGATAAAATTGAACAGCTCATTTTTAGAGCAGAAATGTTTCTCAACTGGTCAAGGAACTTCTTTCACTTCTACGAGAAAGTAATTAACAAAAAAACTATTGAAGAGAAGCTGCAAGTTACTCCTGTTTAAAAATTTTTAACATTACATAATGTTTTGTATTTTTTTGAAGTTTGCCTAATTCTGGATACTCTATTGGGTACAAAAAAGAAAAAAACCAAAGAGATTTCCTTTGACAATTTCTTTACTAAGTTCAAGCTCACTGCTTTTGCGCAAGAGATAGAAAACATTCGCGAAGAGTATCACAGAAGCGGCATACACTTAATAAGAAATAAGATTATAGCTCACAAAGATGCAAGGAACGTTGGTGACCCGTTAACTCATTTTATGAACAGAATAAACAAAGAGTTCATTGATAAAGCAGAAGGAATTATTCAAAGGTTAAGAGAATGTATATGGAACCATTTTAAAGAACCACACATAAACAATTATATCGCAGATTTTTATGGAGATAGTCATAAATTTATAATTGATACACTTGAAAATTCGTTAGATACTTGACGTTCTTTAACTTGAGGCAGTTTTGATGGTAAACAATGATAATTTGATCAAAATTAAAGAAGATGCGATAAAAATTCAGGAAGCAGATATAGCCGATGCTATTAGAAGCATTGAGAATGAAAATACAAAGTCATCTTTTGTCCTGGGTTTTGCCGCTGTTTTGTTCGGAATTGTATTTGATAAAATGGACAAAATTCAACAAGAGATTATGTTAGTATTTTTATTATTGGTGGTATTATCTGTAATCTTTGCTCTCTGGAACATATCCGCAAAAAAAATTAAAATCCACACAAATGTGGATGAAATTTTTGTTAAGAATAAACCGGATAACTGGAAGAACATCTTAATAATAAACACTTGCGATTGCGAGAAGTCTATAATGAAGCAAGTAAACTTCTATATCAAAAAGCATCAATAACACGTTGGTCGTTTGTTCTACTGATTTTATCAGTATTGTTATTATCAATAGGGAGGATATTTTATGGACAAAAATGACAAAATAACAAAGCACATTGGTGAACAAACAACACTGACACAAGATTCGAATCAGGGGAATCGTTCATCGGAAAACGGAGATAGCGGCAAAGGAGATTCTACCACTCAGGAGAGTACCCCACTTAAACCACAGGGAACACTGAAAGGAATTACCTTTCCGAAAGTGAATAAAAAATAAAAAAATTATCTGCTCGCCCGTGAAGCAGTAAAGATGAAAAGAAAATCTGAGTGTAATACTGAGTGAGAATTATTTCGTATCGTACCAAGCCGGCAAAGCGTGATAGCAACTCTGTTTCAACAAAATATCAGAGTAGACCAATTTTCATTTTTTAGTTGAAAAATTTTGCGAGTGGGACAATTAGCAATTTTAGGCAAATCTTTCCGTTGTTTTCAAAGAAGTTTTAAAATCCCTGATTGACACCACCTTAATGGTTCAGGTATTTAACCCTACGTACCTTAAAAATTAGCCCAGCATATATCGCTTTTTAACTTCATCTTAGATAAAGATTGTTTGCTTAAAATACCCTTTTATATTGTCTAATGATGTAATTTCCTATTTTTGGTCCTGCGTTGCCTTTCTCTGAATATTGTAGTCAGTTGTTAGAATACATATCACGGCTTAAAATAGATTAATGGACAAAAAAAGATTTGTTAATGGTATCGTTGAAGAAGAAAACAGAATTATCTTATAACACCGGAAATCGAAAGATCGCAAATTAAATGCCGTTTCCTTTATTAACAATAATCTGTGAGAAACCAGTTGGATAGTAAAATTTTATGATAAAATTTATGGCGTCCGGCCTGGAGAAAAAATGAAAATTGGTTTTGACAATATCAAATACTTAAACCAGCAGGGGAAGAATAAGGGGCGATTTTGGTATTACTTATGACGCAAACACCACAAGATTTATTCTGGGAAAGATGAAACTATTTTTCTTCAAGATATGCAAAGCATTCGTTTTTATATTTTTGATAGTCCGAAGTGTATCTCCAAATGTTTTGGAAGTGAATGACTATTTCAGGGTGATGGGGGAAGTATATTTCAGGTTTCAGACATCTGAAATATTTTCTTTAAGGGAAGTATCAAAAATTGTCTCGATTGAAAAAATCAAGGATGGCTGGGTTTATGCCTATGCAAATAAAGAAGAGTTTGAAAAATTCCTTAAAACTGTTGCCGACTATGAAATTCTCCATCATCCTGGTTATGATGCCAATGTTGACCCTGCAAAAAAATTTTCTCTCAACCTGACCTATGCTAATCAGTACCCATCCTATAATGAGTACCTTGAAATAATGAACTGGTTTCAATCACAATATCCTGATATATGTCAGATTTATGAAATAGGAACAAGTGTTCTAGGAAGGAAAATTCTGTGTGCAAAAATCACAGGACTTACTGATATATTTTTCAAGCCACGGGTTTTTCTTACTTCCACAATACATGGAAATGAACCAGCTGGCTATGTTGTGATGCTACAACTAATTGATTATCTCTTAACTGAATATGGAACAAATCAGGATGTCACAAGGATTGTAAATAACTGTGAAATCTGGATAAATCCACTTGCAAATCCTGATGGTACATACTGGGCAGGAGATGATACTGTATTTGGAGCAAGAAGATACAATGCAAATGGGGTTGACTTAAACAGAAATTTTCCAGATCCTGAAGAAGGTCTACATCCTGATGGAAGATTGTGGCAGCCAGAAACAATTGCAATGATGGATTTTGCCACTATCACAATGCCTGTATTATCAGCAAATTATCATTCAGGCGCAGAAGTGGTAAACTACCCATGGGACACCTGGGAAAGATTACATCCTGACAATGACTGGTTTGTATCCATCAGCAGAAATTATGCAGATACAGTCCATCTCAATTCACCACCCGGCTATTTTGATGATTTTGACAATGGCATCACCAATGGCTATGCATGGTATCCGATTGCTGGTGGAAGACAGGACTATATGAATTATTTCCAGCATTGCAGAGAAGTCACAATTGAAATAAGTCATGAAAATTTTCCGCGAGAACCATTTTTGTACTGGACCTATAACAGCCAGGCGATCATAAATTTTATTTCTCAATCTCAAACAGGAATATGTGGCATTGTTAGCTGTCAGAGCAATGGACCAATAAAAGCAAAAGTTGAAATTCCTGAAAGGGATTATGACAATTCCTTTGTTTTTTCAGAAGTTCAGACAGGAAGATTTTTTAGATTGCTTCTTCCTGGTAAATACAATCTGAAATTTTCCGCACCATACCACTACGAACAAAAAATTGAAAATGTTGAAGTAATTGAAGGCGAACTAACTACCTTGCATATCAATCTTGAACATGCCTCAAAAGGAGATCCTTCAGCAGATAGAATAATTGATATCTCAGATGTGATACTATGTCTGAGGATGGCAATAGGCCTTGAGATGACAGATCTATTGTCGTGCGACATAAACGATGATGGTGCAATTGATATAAGCGATGTTATCCTGATACTAAGAATGAGCATTGGACTCTGATACTATTCGCAATAAAAAGAATATAAACAGGACTCTTTTGCTCCATAGGTCTCTTCAAGAACAAACCTGATTCCTTCAACATTTTGATTAACCTGGCATCTGAATAACCTCTGGTTATTATTGTCAACATTGCACAGGATTTTCCACCTTCCATTTTGTTTTATTTCTATTTTGAATTTTTTTGGCATTGTATCAGGTAGGTGCGTAAGCTGGTCGTCTTTCTGGTGATGACTCATTGCTATAAGCTTATCAAGTCCGCTATCAACAATGAGTGTTAGCTTGTTAATATATGTTTCATGGCTGAATGAATAAGCAATCCAGTCACCTACTTTACATTTCCAGCAATGGCTATCATCACCAACAGGTCTGTTTATTCCATCTCTTACTGGTTCAGGATTACCAATTGAAGCAATGAGATTTGCATTCAAAGTTATTTCTGGTAATTTTTGCTTTACCCATGGAATATAAGCATCATCGTATAAAAGTGTTTGCTGCAACAAGTCAATATGGTCTAATACACCAGAAGGTAAAATTCCTTTTTTTATTGCTATTGCTGCTGCTGTACCGGCTGCCTGACCCATACTGCAGGCAGTTCCCATTACCCTTGTTGAACTCATTGCAATATGAGTGCAGCTCGCATTTCTTCCGGCAAACATCAGATTTTTTATGTTTTTTGAAAAAAGACATCTGTAAGGAATTCCATAAGGCGAAGGTGTAGGATGAAAAATTGTTGATGGTACCTTAAGTTTTACAGAATAAAATCCTGCTGGATGATGGTCATCCATGGGCCAACCACCATAAGCAACAATATCAGGAAATTTTCCTTCTGATTCAATATCATTCTGCGTGAGAATATGTTCGCCAATAAATCTTCTGCTTTCCCTTTTTGCAGGCAAGAACTGCAACCATTCCAGTGCCCAGTTTTCAGCCTTTTTCCTGTCAGGGCATCTGTTTTTGATGTGGTCCCAGACACCAAGAACGATTTTTATCAGTTCATCGCGCAATTTCTCAGTATCATAGATTGAATGATACTCTCCACCAAGTTCAATCCACCAGTATCCCATCTCAATCCACTGATGCCCTTTTCTTCCATAAGGCAGATCATCGCAACTATCAAACCTGTAAGCATAGGAAGGCGGTTGAAACTTTTGTGGACTGTCATATTCTCTTGCCATAAACAGACAACTCATTCCCATGGTTCTGTTATCCGCAAAATCTGGTGCATGTGATTCATTGAACTCACTTTTTGCTTCTCTTCCCATTCTGAATAATGCACCAGTTAATGGTGCTAAAATTCCATCACCAGAACAATCAGCAAAAATTTTTGCTTTTACTTTATGTAATGTCTGAGTAGTTGTCTGCCACCCTGACACTGAAATAATTAGATTATCCTCAATTTCGGCATTAAAACAGGAACAATTAAGAAGAAGCGTAATATTTGACTCTGCCTTTACCTTTTCAAACAGCACAAGATCCCAGATAGAATAAACTCTGTTTGGATTTCTGGATAGATTTTCAAGCTGCAACTCTTCAAGAATGCCTGTTTCTCTCATATTTTTTATTCTGTTGTGTCTATCAGCCCCACATATATGAACACGGCATTCACTTGAAGAATTTCCACCAAGGACGGGTCTGTCGTGCATCAAGACAACCTTACTTCCACTTCTCGCAGCACTTATTGCAGCGCATATTCCTGCCATTCCACCACCAATAACACAAAAATCAACATCATGAATTATCTGCCTCAATTGTTCCCTCATTTCTCAATCTCCTGTAATTTAGTTTTTGCGGTTTTTGAAATCTGTGTTTCAGAAAACTTTTCAATTATATCATTCAGGATTACCTTTGCTTTTTCCTTTTCATCTCTTGAAATAAGTATCTCTGCCTTCCAATACAATGCCCAGCCATAATAAGAGTCGTCCTGCTGGGCAAGTTTTGTAAATATATCAATCTCTCTTAATGCCCTTTCAAAATCCTTTGCTCCAAGATATGCCCTTGCATAGAGAAGCGACCAGCTTCCGTTCAACTTACAAACCGGAATTTCCTGTGCCCATAACTGCAGTTTCTCAATGGCTGTTGAAAAATCATTTTTTTTAAGATAAAAAGAAACCTGCTGATAATAAGCGCCTGTTTTTCTTTTTACATCTGTATCAGCAGAGACACTTTCATAAAATTTTAAAGCACTTTTCTTATCCCCTTTACACCTTGCAATATCTCCCAGGCCAATTGTTGCTTCTCTTTTCATCTTTTCAGGGACATTCGCCTGAGATAAAATTGCATTAAATTGCTCCTGCGCCTTTTCATAATCATCTATTTCAACAAGAACATTGCCAAGTTTAATTCTCGCTTCAGCCAGATTTTCTTCAAGCACAAGTTTCTGATAAATGTTTACTGCTTCAGGGTATTTTTTCAGTTGTGTTGCAAGTTCACCAGCTGCCAATGCAACATTTAAGTAGCGCTGGTGGTCAATTTTCCTTTTCAACATTTCACTGTAACATTCAAACTCTTTTTCTTTCACATTGTAATTGCTGAATATTTCAGCAAGCGCAAAAAGTTCTTCGTCAGGTAATTTTGTTATGTCAAAATTTTGAAATTCTTCAATATATTCCTTTGAGCTTCTTGCTGCAAGAACCAGTATCCCATAGTCCTGCTGGGCTAAAACATTCATTGAGATTGTGTCAGAATTCCCCTGATTATCTTTTACCGTAAGGGTTACTGGATAAATTTTTTTCAAAAAATATGTGTGGACTGGATTTTTTAGATTGCTCGTCTGACCGTCTCCAAAATCCCATTGCCAGGACACTATTTCATTTTTTCCTGTGGATGCATCACTAAACTGAAATGTTAAAAACTCCCATTTTTCCCTGTAAAGATAGTTTATGTTCTTCCATGAAAAAAAGGCACATACTGGAGAATTGTGCTTTTCGATCTGACTCGTTTTTGCTTCTAAAACAGGCAGGAAAAAATCGTCACTGATAACATTGAATTTTTCTTCACCCTGTCTTTTCATTGCACAAACTGCATGAACCCAGCCAGGAATTTCAAAATGATAATAGACAAGTTTATGAAGCCCTGGCTCAAGTTCCGCTGTGCCTGAGTATTCAGGCCTGATAAACCCTTCTACCCAGCGCCTTGTGGTTTTTGAAGCAACCATTTTATCGTCAACAAAAACCAAAGATGCTCCTGAAGAAGTCGTACCAAAAGAAATAGTTTCCTTCTTATCAAGATAAAAAAATCCTGTGTAAACTTTTAAAAAATATCCTGACTGGGTAATTGGATTGCTGGCATCATAAATATTTTTTCTTAATGTTGCTGCAACAAAATTTTCTTTTTTCCTGCTGGCTTCTATGATTTTTTTACAGCTTTCAACACTCTCAAAATTCTCACCCTTCAGATTATAAAGTTCAAGCACAACTCCCCTTTGTGGTCTGTAGTCATCAGTCGGTGAAGTAATATCTGGATTTCCACAGAACAAAAAATACTTTTTACCTCTTGCCGGAAATAATATCTCATAGAAATTCCCGGGACCTTTTCTTGCAAGATAAAAATTTATCTGGTTCCCATTTTCATCTGTAATTCTGATATCAGAACCATCTTCTTTTGCAGGAAGATTTATCTTAACTGCTGCCACCTGCCCAATTGGAAGATTGTCTTTTGCTTCAGGGATAAGAAGTTCCACGCGATATTTATAGCCGGAAAGCCATGTCTCCGAGTAAACAAAAGTAGAAATCAAACCAATAAAAACCAGTACCTTTTTTTTCATTTTCTAATCAAGGAAATGTCAGAAAACCACACATCACCAGGACTTCCGTAAACATAAAGTTTCAATCTCATCCATTTTACTTCGGGATTTG
>JAMWCC010000119.1 GCA_023818375.1 Candidatus Omnitrophota bacterium
TTTTTTTTTTTAGGCTAGTTTGCTGACCCAATTTCTTATGAACGAAACAATACAGATGAAACCTGAAATTACAAGGAAGGTATTTTATGATTGTGTGGGGATTTTATGCAGGAAGTTTTATGAAAAACGTGCAAAACAGCTTAAAGAGATTATCAAAACCAAGATGGAAAGTAATCAACCCTGTGAAAAGGAACTTGAAGAATTGAACACATGTATCAATCTAACAACAATAAAAAACATTGAATTTTTTATTGAAAACAGAAAGGAGATTTGATGGGCAAAAATAAAGTTGCTGGTACAAAAAAGCAAAAAGTTAAAGAGACAAAATCAACACCGAAAAAAGAGAAGAAAAATGTAATTAAGGAAGAAACCAATCTTCATTTTTCAGAAGAACGGTTCCAGAAGGCAAAGAGCCAGATTCTTGCACTCGGAAAAGAAAACAAAACTGTTTTCCTTGAGGATATCAACAGGTATCTTCCTATAGATACACCTGGAGATAAAATTGATGAGCTCTTTGATGAACTTGAAGAAATGAATATTGAGATTGGAGACGATCTTCTTGCTGATACAGAACAAGAAGAAGATACCAGGGCAGTCCTTGAAGATTTACGAAATCCTTTAAGGGCATATTTAAAAGATGCTGGTGCCTTTAATCTTTTGACATCTGAAGAAGAGGTTGAAATAGCAAAAACCATGGAAAAGTACAAGAAGGCGTTAATTAAGATGAGCAAGAAAAAGAAAAATGGGAAAACACTTGCAGCAATTGAGAAATATCAGCAGGAATTCCTTAAAGCCAGGGACAGATTGATTCAAGCAAATTTAAGACTTGTTATAAGTATTGCAAAGAAGTATTCAAACCCAAAACTTTCTCTCAGGGATCTTATTCAGGAAGGAAATATTGGATTGATGAAGGCTGTTGAAAAATTCAGATACAAGGAAGGGTTCAAATTCAGTACATACGCCACATGGTGGATACGCCAGGCAATTACAAGAGCGATTGCAGACCATTCAGCCACAATAAGAATACCAGTGCATATGATTGAAAAAATTAACAAACTTAGCAAGGCATACAGATGGCTTTCTCAAAGCCTGGACAGGGAGCCTACAGACGAAGAACTTGCTAAGGTACTGAATACTGATTCAGATAAGGTAAAGAAGATAAAGAAATCAATGAGGCCTGAGCCTGTTTCTCTTGATATGCCTGTTGGTGATGAAGAAAGAGCAACTGTAGGGGACTTCATTGAAGATGATGAAGAATCAAGTCCACTGACACATACACGAAGGACCCTTTTAAGGGAAGAGCTCGAAAAGGCATTTGAGATCCTTGATGAGAGAGAAGAAAAAATCCTTCGTTTGAGATTCGGGCTTGATGAAGAGGGTTATGCAAGAACTCTTGAAGAAGTTGGGAAATACTTCAATCTTACACGAGAAAGAATCAGACAGATTGAAGGGAAGGCAATTCAAAAATTAAAAAACGCACCAAGGGCAGCTAAACTCAAACCATTTCTTGATCAGATGAACTTTACCTGACAGGGCTCGCCTTTGAATTTCATAAAATTTCTTGGAACAGCAGGTGCCAGGTTTGTAATGATAAGGCAACTACGTGCTTCTGGCGGGATATGGTTTGAGATAAATGATACAAAGTTACTTGTAGATCCTGGACCAGGAAGTCTTGTAAGGGTAAACAAATCCCGGCCTCCTTTGAAACTATCTGAGCTGGACGGAATTTTCATTTCTCACAAACACATAGACCACACAAATGATGTCAATGTGATAATTGAGGCAATGACAGATGGTGGGTTCAAGAAGAAAGGGGTCCTTTTGTGTCCTGCTGAAGCAATTGAAAATCCGCCAGTAATTTTTCCTTATGCTGCTGAGCTTGTTGAAAAGGTTGAAATTTTAAAGGAGCACTCTCAATATTTCGTAAAGAATTTAAAACTGGGTGTACCATTGAAACTGCGTCATTTGGCAGAAACATATGGATTTATCCTTGAAAGCGATGGAATTCCTTCTATTGGCTATATCCCTGACACTGAATTTTTTCCTGAAATTATTGACGCCTACTCGAAAACAAAGATTGTGA
The DNA here is from genome assembly GCA_023818375.1 of Candidatus Omnitrophota bacterium. Classification (GTDB taxonomy): domain Bacteria; phylum Ratteibacteria; class UBA8468; order B48-G9; family DTJG01; genus DTJG01. The sequence goes on from JAMWCC010000119.1 coordinate 2,084, forward strand.
TTATCAATGTTGTTTTCAGTCAGCCAAGACCAGGTATAATGCATTTGAGTTTGCCCGAGGCGCTTGAGATAATCTCTGGAATAAAGCCGCAAAAAGCAATTCTTACTCATTTTGGCATGACTATGCTGAAGGAAAGGATATGGGAAAAAACAGGTCAGTTGTCAGAAAAACTTTCCATTGATATAATTGCTGCATCTGATGGAATGACCTTTGAATTGTAGGGAGATATGATGAAAATTCTTGCTTCAGCTGGAGTAAAGAAGATAAACTGTAAAATTGGTGATAGCCTGATGGGTCAGCTCTACATAAGAAAATGTGAATACATCAGGGATGACCTTGAAGCAAATGGATTGTTTTTGTCTGATGGAACAATAAAAATCCTTCTTATTAGCTGTGACATTGCAGTGCTTATGCCTGATTTTGTTGAAAAAGTGAAAAAGAAAATTGAGCAGAAAACAGGCGTTTCTTTTGAAAACATTTACATATTCTGTACCCATACACATACAGGACCAAATACAGCTGGTCTTTTGCCCGATGACCCAGTAAATGCTGAGTATCTCTTACAGCTTGAACACTGGCTGGTTGAACTTTCACAGCAACTTGTTTCATCTGCAAAGCCGTCAAGGATTGGATATGCAGCAGGAAATGCTCAAATTGGATACAACCGCAGGGTATGCTGGATGGATGGAACTCATACAATGTATGGAGATACAAGAAAAGAAGATTTTGCAGGGCTTGAAGGTCCAGAAGACCCAACACACTGCGTTATTTCAGTAGTTGATAATGACAACAACCATATCGCAATTGTTCATAATAATGCCTGTCATTCAACAACAGTTGAAAGCAGTAATTTCGCATCAGCTGATTTTCCTGGAGAAGCCCGCAGGTACCTGAGAGAAATTTTAGATAGAAAAGACCTGCCTGTACTTTATATTCAGGGAGCAAGCGGAGACCTTTCGCCATGGAATCTCACAAAGCCAGAAAAGAAGGTTTCAGGTATCCAAAGAATGAAAGAAATAGGTTCAATTCTTGCAAGTGAAACCATGAAACTTATTTCATCGATTGAATATCAGGATAGCGAGATACTGAAAACAGCCAGTGAAAAAATTGTAATGAAGGTGAGATTGCCTGAAGTTGAAAAATTAAAAAGGGCAAAAGAGATTGTTGAAGCAGGAGAGGAAAAATCAGGAAGACACAATTATGTACTGAACTGGAGCATACTAAAACTTTATGAAGATTTTAAGGATAAGCCTTATGAAGAAATACCAATTCATGCGATAAGGATTGGCAATTGCGCTATCGCAACAAATCCATATGAATATTACTGTCAGTTTGGAATTGATATAAGAAAAAGGAGCCCTGCAAAAGTTACAATGATTGCTCAGCTTGCTGATGGCTGGTATGGATATTGTCCTACTGTTTATGGAGTCCTTGGTGGTGGATATTCAGGAATGACAATTTACTGGACACGCCATCAGATGGAAGCAGGATATATTGTTGCTGATGTTTGTTCAAGGCTTTTGCATAAACTCTGGAAAAAGGGGGAACAATGAAAGAGAAACTCGCAATCAATGGCGGAGAAAAATTAATACCTGATGGATTTATAAAAAGCTGGCCTCCTATTGATAAGCTCGATGAAGATTTCGTTCTTTCTTCTCTCAGGCAGACCAATCATGCTTTTGGACCAAACTGCAGGGAGTTTGAAAAAGAGTTTGCCCAGTGGAATGGAAACACATTTGCAATAACCACCAATAGCGGCACTGCAGCACTTCATATGGCTGTTGCTGCCTGTGATTGTTCGGCTGGAGACCAGATTATTGTTCCTGCTTATTCCTGGTCATCAAGTGCAACATGTGTTTTACATCACAATTGTATTCCTGTTTTTGTTGATATTGACTTTGACACAATGAACATTGACACAAAAAAGATAGAAGAAAAAATTACAGAAAAAACAAAGGCAATCATTGTTGTGCATCTTCATGGACTGCCGGTAAACATGGATGAAGTCCTTGCAATTGCAAAGAAATACAATCTGAAAGTCATTGAAGATTGCTGTCAGGCTCATGGGGCAAGATTTAGGGGGAAAAAGGTAGGGCTATGGGGAGATTGTGCAGCATTCAGTTTTAATCAGAATAAGTGTTTATGTTCAGGAGAAGGTGGAATGTTTGTCACTGATAATGAAGAGATTTACAAAAAGGCACTGATGCTGTGGTCTTTTGGAGAAACAAGAACACCTGCCCAATCGCGCGATTATCATGCCTATGCCCTTGGCTGGATGTACAGGAATAATGATTTGACTGCTGCCTTTGGAAGATCACAGTTAAGAAAACTTGATGAATACCTTAAGATTCAGGAAGAAAATGCAAAAGCACTGACAGATGAACTTGAAGGAATAAGTGGACTTATTCTTCCTTATGAGCCTGAACATTGCAAACACAACTGGTATAACTACACAATAAGGCTTGAGCCAGAAAAATTTGGCTGGAAGGGAAAACCTGATATTTTCAGAAATGCAGTAATGAAGGCAATACAGGCAGAAGGTGCAAAGATTTCTGTCTGGCAAAGTTTTATTTTACCAAGAATGACTGTTTTTCAGGCAAAAAATGCCTATGGAAAGGGTTGCCCATGGTCATGTCAGTATAGTAAAGACATCACTTATAATCCTGATGAGTATCCAGTCGCTCAAAAACACACTGATACTCACTTTGGAATGACTGAACCACTGAGGGCACCAAATGGAAAGGATGTTGCAATAATGGTTGGCAAAGCAATCAAAAAGGTCCTTGATAATATTGATTCGCTTGATATTGAAAAATTAGGGCAAACTTAAGAACTTTTTTTCTTGTAAAATTGCGAACCGTAAGAAACAAATGTTTCACACATTGCTTTGAGTTTTTCTTTAGTATGACCCGCTGCCTCAGGAGAAGGATACCATTTTGCAATAAAGCCACCATTGTATTTACCAAAGGTATCAATGAGTTTTCTTGCATAATTTTTTACATCTTCAACTGTCCCTGTGTTCATTGTCTTTTGAATATCAACCGGGCACCAAAAACAGATTTTGCCGCCAAAGCGTCTGTCTAAATTTTCAAGTCCCATATTTTCCTGCTGGTCCATCTGTATTACCTGTAAGCCTGCGTCAATTAAATCATCAAGAAGATCTATGATATAACCGCAGGAGTGAAGAAAAGTCAGAATATTTTTCTTTCTTGCATACTGATAAACCTTTTTATAGTATGGAGCAAAAAACTTGTGAAATATCTCTGGTGAAACCATGGGTCTATCCTGAAAGCCAAGGTCATCATAGGAAACGATTCCATGAACACCTGCCTGCGCAGCCATATCAATCTGGTCAATGGCAAGTTCAGCAAGCTTATCAAAAAGTTTGTGCAGATTTTCAGGCTCAAGGTATGGGTCAGTCCAGGCATTTTCATGACCGCGAAGGTACTCAAGTCGATGCATGAGAGAAAACTCTATACCGGTAAGAACAAATTTGTCATCTTTGTTTTGCTCAATCTGTTCTCTCATGGCAGTATACCTTTCAGGTATCTTAAAATTGGGCCATTTAAAAGATTCAAAATCATCATAAGATTTTAAAGGATGTCCTGTCACCTGCCCTTTTGTGATATCACCCACAAGGCGTTCCCATACACAATGCCATTCGTCTTCCCATTTTGTATCAGTTGGAGGAAATGATGGCTTCCAGTTCGGGTCAGGCAGTATTCCAACACCTATCATATCACTTCCATATTCATCAGGCAGTGTCCATGGAATCCTTTCTGGTCCCTGAAATAGCACTGCTTTTGTAATCAGTTCTCTTCCTGTCATCATCCACCCCTTTCAATGTACTCGGTAGCACACCAGTTTGCTAAAGTTCTTATTCTTGCTATAAGACGTGTTCTTTCGCTGACGCTGATTGAACCCCTTGCATCAAGAAGATTGAAGATATGCGATAGTTTCAAGATATAATCATAAGCAGGGTAAAAAAGTTTCTTCTCAAGGAGAGATCTTGCCTCTTTTTCAAATCCATCAAAACACATCCACAGTAAATTAACATCTGCTTCTTTAAATCCAAAGATTGAGTATTGTCTTTCTCTTTCCTGATGCAAAAAACCGTAATTGGTACCTAAGCCCCAGTCAATATCAAAGACAGAGTGCTTTTTCTGAAGAAAACAGGCAATCCTGTCAAGCCCATATGTTATCTCAACACTGACAGGGTCAAGGTCAAATCCGCCTGCCTGCTGCATATATGTAAATTGAGTTATTTCAAGTCCATCAAGCCACACTTCCCAGCCAACGCCCCAGGCACCCAGTGTTGGTGCTTCCCAGTTATCTTCAATGAAACGAAGGTCGTGCTTGAAAACATCTATTCCCAGAGTTTTCAAACTGTGGATATAAATATCCTGTATCTTTGCTGGCGGTGGCTTCATAATAACCTGCATCTGGTGGTGCTGATAAAGCCGTATGGGATTTTCTCCATATCTTGCATCAGCAGGTCTTTGAGAAGGTTCAAGATATACAACATTCCAATTTTTCTTTCCCAGTATCCCGAAGAATGTTGCAGGATTCATTGTTCCTGCGCCAACCTCAGTGGAATAGGGATGCCACAAAAAACAGCCCTTCTTTATCCAGTAGTTCTCGAGTGAAAGAATGATTTTTTGAAATTCCATGCCAATAATTATAACACAAGTTAGAAAAATTTCTTGACACGTTAATTTTTCGTGATATAGTGTGTTTCTAATTGAAATGAGATTGAAGATAGCTGTTGTTTTCTGTTTGATAATTTTTTCTAACGCCGGAGGACTCATGGATGAAAAGATTACAATTTATGTTGCAATAAATGGAAATGATAGCTGGTCAGGAAAATATCAACAACCACTTCCTGATAAATCTGATGGTCCACTTGCAAGTATCCAGGCAGCAAGGGATAAAATCAGGGAGTTAAGAAAGCACAATACATCACAAAAAATCAATGTGCAGATAGCTGCTGGCAGATATCAACTTAAAAAACCAATTGAGTTTTCCTACCAGGATTCAAATGTTTCATATTGCTGTGAAGATGGAAAGGCAATTTTTGATTGTGGAAGAAAAATTAGCGGCTGGAAGAAAACAACTGTTAATGACATTGATGCTTTTGTTGCAGAAATACCTGAAGTAAAAAATGGCAACTGGCACATCAAACAGCTTTTTGTCAATGGTAAAAGGAAACAAAGGACACGCCTTCCAGACAATGGATTTTTCAGGATAAAAGAAGTGCCTGAGAAAAAAACACAATTATTTGATGGAAGTAATAAATTTTATTGTCATCAGGGAGACATCAAAAACTGGAGAAATTTGCAGGATGTTGAGATTGTCATTTTTCACAGATGGATTGAAGAAAGGATGCCTATAAGTCGGTTTGATGAAAAAACCGGACTGGTTGAATCTTTTAGAACAACAGTTTTTAACATTGATAGTGGTGTAAAATACTGGATTGAAAATGTTTTTGAAGAATTAAAAAAGCCAGGAACATGGTATCTTGATAGAAAACAGGGACTTTTGTATTACATCCCTGAAAGAGGCGAAACCATTGATAATATCGATGCTTATGCACCTGTAATCCTACAGGCGATAAAAGTCCAGGGAAATCCTGAAAAAAACGAATTTATTGAAGGCATTACATTCAAAAACATCACAATTGAACATGCAGATTATGACCATCCTTATGGAGAAAAAGCATCGTGCGAACAAGCAGCAAGGACTGTTTTAGGGGTGATATTTTTTTATGGTGCGAAAAATTGTTCAATTGAAAATTGTGAAATAAGGCATTGCGGTTTGTATGGAATTGAAATCAGTGATGGTTGTTCAAATATCAATATCAAAAACAATGAAATATGGGACATGGGAGCAGGCGGGATAAAAATAAATGGTGGAAATGCTCAATCTCCAGTATCTTTACGAACCCATTCAATCATTGTTTCACAAAATCATATCCATGATTGTGGGAATGTCTTCTATAGTGCAGTTGGTATCCTTTCAATGCATGCTTCAGACAATATTATTTCAGACAATCACATTCATGACCTTTATTATTCAGGAATTTCATGTGGATGGGTGTGGGGATATGCTGAAAATGTTTCAAAAAACAATGTCATTGAAAACAATGTCATTCATGATATTGGCAAAGGGCTGTTGAGTGATATGGGTGGTATTTATACCCTTGGAGTCCAGCCAGGCACTGTTATAAGGGGTAATATTATATTCAATCTTGAAATGGCAGAATACGGAGCATGGTGCATATACCTTGATGAAGGTAGTTCCCATATAATTGTTGAAAATAATTGTTGCGCCTTCACAAATAGCCAGATCTTCCACCAGCATTATGGAAGGGAAAATATTATAAGAAACAATATCTTTGCCTTTGGCAAAGAAGGCATTATTGCATTGAGCAGAAAAGAGGCACATAATTCCTTCACATTTGAAAAAAATATGCTTTTGACCGATAAAAAACCATTTTTTGTTTTTGGGCATGGCTGTGATGATGCAGAAGGTATCACAAGCGACATTAACCTATTCTGGGATATTTCAGGAATGAAAAATGAATGGGGTATAGTAAGTAAACTAAGTAAAAAACTTTCTTTTGAAGACGCAAAAAATAAAGGGTTTGACACCCACTCTATTTTTGCTGACCCTGAATTTGTTGACCCACTCCATTTTGATTTCAAATTAAAGACAGAAAAAACAATAAAAAAAATAGGCTTCAGATTTTTCCCGATTAACATTTGTAAATGTAAAAGGTGAAAAATATGGGAGATGGAATTAGATTAAGGTTGACAAACCCTGAAGCAGGAAGTGGTGCAAGGATATGTGTAGTGAGTTTACCCTTGAGGAAGCGGGATCAGTGTTTGAAGAAGATGAAGGGGATAAAGACGCAGGCAGTGGTTGTTGGATACTGGCCAGAGACAGGAAAAGTTAGGCGGCAGTTGATGTTTGGGATGGGTGAAGAGATACCCGAAGAGGTAGAGGTAGTGGAAGGTGAAGACACAGGGCAGTATTGTGGTCCAGAGGCAGGGATAAAGGTGATAAAGGAGAAAAAGACAGGGATAGTGTTAATGGAAGAAGATGAGCTTGAGGTTAGATACCATGACAAAAGGGTAGGTATCAGGATAGGGTTAATACACAAAGGACAGATACACTGGTGGGAATGGGTAAAGATACAGCAGTTGTGGAGCGGTCCAGTGTGTCAGGGGATCATAGCAGGTGGATTTATAGAGGTTGAGAGGACAACAGATGAAGAAATAGCACAGGCAAGAGAGAAAAACAGGGTTTATGGAATCTATACCCACAATCACAACTGGTTGCGAGGGGAGGCATACATCTGGTTATTTTCAAATGGGCTGATAAAGCTGACGATAAGGCACATAAACAATCATTTATTTGATCATGGAAAAGATTTAGAAGATGTGAT
>JAMWCC010000090.1:0-2208 GCA_023818375.1 Candidatus Omnitrophota bacterium
GCACTGATCCCCGCGTTAAACAAGGAGTTGTGAGCCTACCTATGAGGAATTGAAACTGATGTTTCCAGTCCACATCCAATCAAAAGGGTCTCGTTGTGAGCCTACCTATGAGGAATTGAAACTGCACCAGACGACACATATGGAAGTCAGAATGTTTGGGTTGTGAGCCTACCTATGAGGAATTGAAACTTTTTCAGGAAACCTTAAAAGGAGGAAAAGATGACAGTTGTGAGCCTACCTATGAGGAATTGAAACAGTGTATATGTGATGATGAGAAAGCAAAACATAGAGGTTGTGAGCCTACCTATGAGGAATTGAAACGTTGTCCCTCATCTGTGTATTGAAAACAAACATAGTTGTGAGCCTACCTATGAGGAATTGAAACATTCATACTCACAATCAAATTTTTTTATCTTCTCCCGTTGTGAGCCTACCTATGAGGAATTGAAACTTTTTCAGGAAACCTTAAAAGGAGGAAAAGATGACAGTTGTGAGCCTACCTATGAGGAATTGAAACAGCAACAACGAAGACGCGTGGAAGGAGGCACAAAAGTTGTGAGCCTACCTATGAGGAATTGAAACCTTGTATTGGAGGGAATCTTCATAATCTTCAAGATAAGTTGTGAGCCTACCTATGAGGAATTGAAACTCTTTATTTTTTTTCATTTATCACCCCCTTAGAATTGTTGTGAGCCTACCTATGAGGAATTGAAACCTTCAGTCATCAAAAGGAAATTGATTCTTATTCTGTGGTAAGATTTTTCTTCTTTTCAAAAAAGGAAAAATTCTTTCTCAATCAAGATTAGTATCAGTTATAAACTGGTTCTTACCGTTTTTCTTTGCCTGGTACATCAATTGATCTGCCCTTGTTATGGCATCAAGAATCTCTTCGTCTTTTTGAAGAATGGTACCACCAGCAGAAGCAGTAAATTTTATTACCAAATCTTTGTTGTTTATGAAAGTACCTTGAATGAGTTTTAAGAGTTTATCACCTATAAGATTCAGGGATTGTTCATCTTTCACAAAAGCAATTGCAAGAAATTCTTCTCCTCCCCAGCGTACAGGAATATCATTGTGTCTTAATACATCACTGAAAATTCTCGCTGTCGCAAACAAAACTCTGTCACCTGTATCATGGCCAAAATTGTCATTTATTTTTTTGAAATCATCTATGTCTATGAATAAAATGCCTGTTTTGTACCCAAGTGTCATCATCTCTCTCTGTCTTAATGGATAAATAAACTCAAATCCCTTACGATTGTATATTCTTGTTAACGGGTCTTTCAAGGCAAGATTCAAAAAATCTTCTTCATGGCTCAATGATGACATAACAGGATTAAACAATTCTATAAGTCCTTCTAATTTATTGTTTTCCATTATAGGAATACCTGTTACTTTTACAAGTAGCCTATAGCCAGTTTTATGATGCAGATAAACCTCACCTTCAACCTTTTTTCTTTTCTCCATCGCTTCTACCATTGGACAATCATTCAGACAGAGTTCATGCCCGTCTTTATCCACGTGTCTTAGAATATTATCATTGCAACTTTTTCCTATAACTTCTTGTGCCTTGTATCCTGTAATTTCTTCTGCAGATTTGTTCCAGTAAAGAATTTTCCTGTCTGGATTAATAATGTACACTCCCTCGTGCAAGTCATCAATTAATCTGTAAAATAAATCTTCTCTGACGTTCATTCTTTCATCTTCACTTAGGTCTTTTTTTTGAATATTTCTTCATCCATATTATAAAACATTTTTTGTTTTTAAAAACACTAATGGTATGGTTGCAGACAAAAAAATAACAATGGGGGGCATAAAAAGTTAAGTCGTTGCTGGTATTATGGCAAGATGTTGTGATGGTAAAAGAAGTGAAAAGATGGAAAACTGCAGTGGATAGTTAATAGTGGTTGGTTGACAATGAAAGAGATCCATGTTGATGGATTATATTTCCTTGGAAATCCATCCTGGCCTTCCTTTTGAAAAGGAAAAAGTTTAATCCTTCAAAGATGTGTTCTTACTGACACATAATTTACACTTTTTTTCATGGTTAGATCAAGTTAATTTGAAAACCGAAAGGATCATTACACGGTGCAAACTTACCGCTTTCCTCATCAAAGAAACCCAATGTGTAACTCAAATTACCCCTTACTTAAAAGGAAACTAATATACCATATTGTGTAAACTATGTGCTCGGAATATTGTGTTAAG
>JAMWCC010000090.1:2218-9324 GCA_023818375.1 Candidatus Omnitrophota bacterium
TGACTTCGCTCCATTCGAATCCTTCAAAGATGAGAAACGGAGGGGGTGGGATTCGAACCCACGTCCCGATTACTCGAGAACACGCTTTCCAAGCGTGCGCACTCGGCCACTATGCGACCCCTCCAGGAAAAGGATTATCAACCGGGTTGCCTGATGAAGAGTTTTGCCGGCAGTTCATAACCGGCTTTAACCCGTTTTTCAAGAAGTTTCTTTGTGCGTCTGTTAAGGCGTTCAAAGGGAAGAACACCTTTTTCAAATTCTTTAAGTTGCTGGCGTGCTACTTCCATTTTTCTGTGATAGCGTTTTCTTAGGAGCCTATTTTGTTTTTTCACTTCCTACCTCCTGTGGCAAGCATTTATATAAAATTATTTTACTTGAGCGCTTAATGGTATGTCAAAATTCAGGCTGTTTGATGACGCATTGAACTATTTTTCTCACTGGCTCAATTCTGGAAAGCGCATATTTTTTTATCCATAGGTGCGGAACAAGATTTTTGTGGGCTTTTTCCCACTCTTTCGCAAACTTATTCACATTCTTTAAGGATTCAAGCACCGCTTTTCTTGCTTCTTTTGTTCTGAACGGATTTATTCTGTCTTCCTCTCCTGTAATGTGAGCCTGCTGAAGATAATTTTTTACCCGATTGAATGCTGAATTGAACCAGAACTGAAGTTGTTCTGAAGCAGAACGGCAATTTTGAAAATGGTCTGTACGTATGCCGTTTTTCTGGCAGTGGCTCAAGAAATTGTTTACCCACACAGACGGGTTATCAGGTATTTCTCCATCCCAGGCAATCTTTCCTGAAAGGACAAGTGTATCAAGACTCGATTCTAAGCTTTCGCAGGGATTCATAAAAGTATTATACCTACTCCAGCCAGTTGCAATGACCCCTTTAAGTTTCATTTTTTTTGCGTATTTTACCCATTCCAGCATATTTATAATGCGGTTCTGAAAATCCGGAATATCCACATATGCACCATCAGCACCTTTAAATGCAGAAGCCGCCCAGATTGTACAGCCGGCTTTTATAAATTTCTCAATGGTCTGCTGGCTAATAAAACTAAAGGGGTCTTTTGCATAGCTCCAGCACATCAGATCAGTAATTTTTCCTATTTTTTTCAGTTCAGGAATATCCCATTTTCTCATCATGTCATCCCAGACAATCGGTCTGATACCTTGTGAACCAACAAACTCAAGGATTGGCTCAATATGATAAAGATACAATGCTGCCTTGCCATGTTTTTCAACAAAATCCTTACATTTTTCACAGCTTCCTAAGCTCCATACCTCGTCTCCGCCAATATGGAAGTATCTGATATTTTCATGTGTCAGCAAAACATCCTTGATCATATCCAGTATGGGTTGTCTGGAACCATTTTTTAATGGGCACAAATCACTAACATTATCAGGAATTTCCCTGAGATGTTTAAATCTTTTTTTAGATAGTACATTTTCAAGGTGACCAAAGGACTGGACAAGAGGAATTACTTCTATCCCGAGGTCATGCGCTTTTTTGAGGAATTTTCTAACAATTGCTAATGAATAAGCGGTCTGGTTTTTAAGTTCAGGATATTTTCGCCACGGGTAGACATCTTCCCACTCAACAAGCACGCAATTGATTCTTGCGGCATTCAGCAAATCCAGAATTTCTAATAACCTTGATGGGGTTGGTGGAAGTCCCTTAAGATCAAGGTGAATACCCCTTATTGAAACTGCAGGCTTGTCTTTTAAAAAGAAATCTTTCATATTTGACTCCTTTCTGTTATCGCAAATAAACGCCGAACATAAATCTTCCTGTGTTTTTCTCTGCTCTGTGAGAATAAAAAATATGGGTGTTTTCAAAGGTGCAAATATCCGGGTTAAAAATATTTTCTTTTTTTATGCCTTTTGAAATCAACTGGTATAACACAATTCCCCTTAGGTCCAGATGATATCTATTAAACCTTTTCCTTGTGAAATTCATATAATGCTCTGAAAATCTTGCCACAATTTCTTCTGAAACAGTATAACAATTATAACATATTGATGGGCTGATACTTACAATTAGATTACTTGCCAAACATCCACACCTTTCAACCATTTTATCCACAAGTTTTCCACAAATGTTTAGCATACATCCCTTCCATCCGCTATGACATATACCAGCGATATGTTGTTTTCTGTCATAAATTACAACCCCAACACAGTCAGCAAGTGTTATTCCAAGGCATATTCCTTTTTTGTCAGTAAACATTCCATCCCCTTCTAAAGCAGGTTCCTGTAGTGCATTTTTACACTGGTTTTTGTCAACGTATAAGATGCAATCCTTGTGCACCTGTTTTAAAAATACAAAGGATTCTATCGGGATATTTGTTTTTGATGCCACAAGTAGCCTGTTTTGTATAACACTGGCAGGTTTATCCGGTGTATTGAAACCAACATTAAAGCTTTCAAATGGCCAAAGAGATACACCGCAATGTCTTGTTGTAAAAAATGTGAAAACAGGCATCTCATCAAAAACAATATAAAATGGATAATTGCTCCAGTTCATTTGTCTTGTAGTTTTTTCTCAAGCGATTTTTGCTGAAGGGTTAGAGTGATATCAGCCCTTGTTTTTTCAACAGTTGAACGGAGAACGTCAAGGACCCTTCTAAGATTTCTTGTTATCACATCAGGATAATCAAAGCAACTGACAAAATAGTAAACATCATCCATCAAAGAAAGCATATTTTCTAAGTCCTCAACTTGGTCTTTTCTTATTCTATCAAGGATGTTTCTTCTCAGTTCTCCCATTGCTTCACAGAGTCCATGAAGAAAGCTTATCCTATCAAAAGCATCAAAATCTGGGATGAAAATAGAATTGTCTTTCAGAATCTTAAAAAAGATAAGTCCTTCGATAAGCTCCTTTTCTGCATTGTGTAAAAATCCAGCATATTGTACTTCTGGAAATTTGATAACAGCTTGCCTTGCTGAGATAAGAAGGGTAGTTGCCTGTTCAAGGAGTTTCTGTGCTTCATCATAATTTTGCTGATGAAGTTTTTTTATCGCCCTTGATGAAAGACGTGTAACCTCACGGGAAAGCTTAAGAGATTGTTCCCTTGCTATGTCAATGTTTTCAAAAAAATCTCTGAATTCTTTTTCTAATCTTTCTAATTCTGTCTGTTTCTGGTGGGTTTTCTTCATAGTATTTCTCCAGCTCATTTTTTATTGCAGGAACATATTTATAAGGAATTGTTTTTTCTTCATCAACTGCTGGTTGCTTTTTTTGTTTGGCTGGCTCCAGAATAGAAAGGAATTCTTCGACAGAGATGCTTTTTAGCCCGGCAAACTTGGCTTTCTTCCTTATCTGATTGTCATTTGATACAACAATGGCATCCTTTCCAAGAGATGAAATTTTCCTTATGATAACATCATCTGCACTCTGATCATGGGACCATACTATTGTTATGTTTGATGACCTACTTAAAGCATCAGACCAACCATCAAAGACAACTGTAAATCTTACACTTGGATGAAGCCTGCGATAATGTTCTAAAGCTGTTATCAATGAGTGCCTTTCATCCGAGTTTTTATTTCCATAGCTCCATGTTTTGTGCTTGATTATGTTGTTTCCATCAAGGATGTAGTGCATTTAATTAAAGGACCGGGAAGTAGTTTTCAATTTCATACTGACTTACACAGATTCTGTATTTATCCCATTCGATTTTTTTGTTCTCAATGAATTTTTCAAAAATGTGCTCTCCAAGAGCACCTCTTACCAGTTTACTTTTTTCTGTTTCATGAATGGCTTCTATCAAACTTCCCGGAAGTGTTTCAATTTTATGTTTCTTTTTCTCTTCTACGCTCATCTGATATATGTCAATTTCAATAGCAGGAGGTAGCTTTAATCCTTCTTCAATTCCAGCATAACCTGCTGCAAGAATGACAGTGAGAGCAAGATATATGTTGCAGGCTGGATCAGGGCTTCTCAGTTCAATCCTGCTGGCGCTTTCCTTTCCTGGTTTATATATCGGAACACGTACAAGAGCAGAACGATTTTTTCTTCCCCAAGAAATGTATACAGGCGCTTCGTATCCTGGCACAAGACGTTTATAAGAATTGACCCATTGGTTGCATACTGAAGTTATTTCTCTTATGTATTTCAAAAGTCCGGCAGTATATGATTTTGCCACTACTGAAAGATAGTTTGGGTCATTCCCATCAAAAAAAGCATTTTTCCCATCCTTGAACAGAGACTGATGAATGTGAAGGCCACTTCCATTTTGACCGAAAAGGGGTTTTGGCATAAATGTTGCATAAATTCCATTTGAAGCTGCAACCTGTTTTATGAGCACCTTCAATGTTGTCATCATATCAGCCATTGTTAATGCGTCTGCATATCTAATGTCAATCTCATGCTGGCTTGGTGCAACCTCATGATGAGCTGCTTCAACCTTCATCCCCATCTTTGTACACATCGAAACAGTTTCATTCCTTACCTGTGAGCCAATGTCAGCAGGAATAAAATCAAAGTATGTTGCCTTATCAAGAAGCCCTAAGTTTTCAGGTGCCCTGAAATAAAAATATTCAAGTTCAGGACCAACATTGAAAACATATCCCTGGTTTTTTATCTTCTGTAGATATCTTTTTAAGACATACCGCGAATCTCCTTCATAAAATTTGCCTTCAGGAGTATAGATTGAACAGAAAAATCTTGCAGTTGGAAGTTTTGTCCATGGAAGAACAAGGTATGTTTCTGGTTCTGGCTTCAAAATCAAATCACTTTCAAAAATCCTTGCAAATCCTTCAATGGATGATCCATCAAATCCGATACCTTCATCCAGAGCCTTTTCGATTTCATCAGGAGTTATCGTTACAGTTTTCAACTGTCCAAGTATATCAACAAACCACAACTCCAAAAACTGAATCCTATCTGCCTTTATCTGCTTTATCAGTTCATTTTTATCCATTTTTTCCTTTCGTTTGGATAATCACATTATAACACAATCAGGGTTTTAACATATGATAGGTTTTGATGTCCAAAACATCAAGTTCTTTTTCCTTCATTTTCTTTATTGCCAGCATTGTAGCAATTGCACCCCTGATCGTGGTGATAAGCGGGATATTTTTGTGTACTGCAATGGTTCTTATTGATACGATGTCTCTTTTTGGATTTTTTCCTGTGGGTGTATTAATAATCAGCTGAATTTGATTATTCTTGATATAATCAATGACATTGGGTCTTTCACTCTCATAAAGCTTGCCGATAACCTTGACATCGAGTCCTTTCTCTGCAAGAAACCTTCCTGTTCCTTTTGTCGCTATGATTTTGAAACCAAGTTCAGAAAATCCCTTTGCTACATTGTATACCAGAGGTTTGTGTTTATCCTGAACACTGATAAAGACATTTCCCTGAAGAGGTAGAATCTGCCCTGCAGCCAGTTGGCTTTTTGCATAAGCCATTTCAAATGTTTTATCAATTCCTATAACTTCTCCAGTAGAACGCATCTCAGGACCCAAAACTGCATCAACATTTTGAAATCTATTGAAGGGGAAAACAGATTCCTTTACGGCGTAGTAATTAAGTGAAGGGTCTTTTGTAAAACCAATTTCCATCAGAGTACTTTTTAGCATTATCTTTGTTGCAAGTTTTGCCAGTGGCACCCCTATGGTTTTACTTACAAATGGTACTGTTCTTGATGCCCGCGGATTAACTTCAAGAATATATATTTTGTCATCCTTGACTGCAAACTGAATGTTAAGCAGGCCCCTTACATCAAGAGCAAGGGCTATTTTTTTTGTTGCATCCTTTATTTGTTCAACTATTTGGTTTTTTAAGCTGAAAGGTGGAAGCACCATTGCACTATCTCCAGAATGAATCCCTGCTTCTTCTATATGTTCCATTACACCACCAATTACACACATTTTTCCATCACAGATGGCATCAACATCAACCTCAGAAGCATCATCAAGAAATTTATCTATCAAAACAGGATGGTCGGGTGAGACCTCGATTGCTCTTTCCATGAATTCTTTCAGCATAATCTCATCATAAACAATCTGCATTGCCCTTCCACCAAGAACATAGGATGGTCTTACAAGAACCGGAAAACCAAGTTTGCCTGCTATTTTTATTGCTGCATTTAGACTTTTTGCCGTACCACTTTCAGGTTGTTGCAGACCAAGGTTTTCAAGAAGCCTTTTAAATTTCTTCCTGTCTTCAGCAATATCGATTGATTTTGGACTGGTTCCCAATATTTTAATACCTGCTTTCATCAGTGGTATTGCAAGTTTCAGTGGGGTTTGTCCACCAAACTGCACAATCACGCCTTCAGCCTTTTCCTTTTCTAAAATATTGAGAACATCTTCAAAAGTAAGCGGCTCAAAATACAACCTGTCTGAAGTATCATAATCTGTTGAAACTGTTTCAGGGTTGCAGTTAATCATGATACTTTCATAGCCCAGTTCCTTTAAAGCCAGAGAAGCATGCACACAGCAATAGTCAAACTCAATTCCCTGACCGATTCTATTTGGTCCGCCACCTAAGATTGCAACTTTTTTCTTCATATGTTTACCATCTCTGGGTGTTCATATGTTGAGTAGTAGTATGGAGTATACGCAACAAACTCTCCAGCACAGGTATCAACACATTTATAATCAGGTTCTATCCCGTATTTTTTTCGCAGTTTCCTTATAAATTGCTCTTTTTTACCAATCAGTTTTCCAATCTGGCTATCTGAAAAACCAAGCTCTTTTGCTTTTTTCATTATTTCATAGCCTATTTCCTTCCCCTTGTATTTTTCAATTTCCTTTTCTGTTTCAACAATCTCCTTTATATTTGCAAGGAACCATCTATCTATTTTGCTTAGCTGATAAATTTGATCAATTGTCATGCCTTCCTTTAATGCCTTTTTTATCAAAAAAACCCTGTGTGGATTTGGAATTTTAAGTCCCTGTACTATATCGTATGTCGTTTTTATATCCTCAAGTCCAAGATAGGATTCTTCCAAACTTCTAAGCGCTTTTTGAAGTGCTTCCTTAAATGTTCTTCCAATCGCCATAACTTCTCCAACAGATTTCATTGCTGTACCAAGGACAGGTATCGCACCAGGAAATTTTTCAAAATTAAACTTTGGTGTTTTTACCACACA
>JAMWCC010000110.1 GCA_023818375.1 Candidatus Omnitrophota bacterium
TGAGAGAAGTCTACTTTTCATGGTCAAGCTCTTTTATAAAATTTAGCATTTTTTCCCAGTGAGTTGCCTGCCAGTAAATTCTACCGCATTTTTTGCACTGTGAAAAATTCTTTTGAGTTTTTGCAACATATGGTGGAACCTGATTCACAACATCAGAAAGGTTTTTTGGCTCAAGCGGTTGATTACAGATACTGCAAAGGGAAAAAAATCTGTCCCTGTTGAAACTTAAATTGAGTTTTCTTTTAACTTCCTTAAGTTGGGACAAAAGATTTTCAGATTCAATCAATATTGAAATTGATTTATGTTGCAGCACAAATTTCCTGTCCCGGGTAAGCACTATCCTTTTTTCATTTCTTGCTTTGTACGCAAGGAAATATTTATCTTTTCCTGAAAAATATTCGGTATCATAACCAATCAGACGTAACCACCTTGCAAGACGCCCCAACATTCCATCTGCAATGAATTTTATAGATTCATCCATGCAAAACTATTTTATTATTCATGCTAAAAATTATCAAAAAATTGAACTCAGATTGATCAATTGCCTGCGGCTGGCTTTTCTGATGGTATTTGTTCTAAAATTTCCTGAGCTTTTTTTCTATTTCCAGAATTCTCATAAGCCTTAGCGAGTGCTGTTAAAATTGTACTATCTTGACTCAGAAATCGCTGTGCCTGTGTAAGGTAATAAATTGCTTTTTCAATCTCGTTTGTTTCAAGGTAAAACAAGCCAAGAGATTTTAGTATTTCCGGATTATCCCTGCTAACCTTGTAGGCTTTTAAAAAATATCTCTCTGATGCAGCAAAGTTCTTTCTTCTCTGCTCAACCATTCCCAGATTCAATAAAACCTGTTCTGAGTAGGGATTAAACTTCAATGCTTTCATAAAATTTTCGTATGCTTTATCAAACTGACCACCAACAAGATACAATTTACCAAGATGAAAATAATTTTCAACGTTAAATGGGTTATAGCTTGTTGCATTTTTTCCATACATTTCTGCTATGAGCCACAAAACTGGGTCTCCACTTTTAACAACTGCTCGCATTATCCTCTTTGACTTTTCAAGTGAATAACTTGAATAAAGTGCACAGAATGAAAAAACAATTACAGCACAAATTCCAGCCATACACAAAAAAACCATTCCCGGATAAGAAAAATTTTTTTCAAATGTTTTTTGTTCAATAACTGTAAAATACATTCTGCTCAAAATTCCACAGTTCAAAAAGAAAAAGAAACAACCAGCAGTCGTCTGTAAAGGAAAGGAAGCAAGGGAATTGACAAGTACTCCTGTTATACATGAGATAGCAAAAACAGAAACAAATTTCTCAAACCTTTTTTCATCTTTGTTGCGCAAAATATACCATGACATCTTGTAAATGGTAAAGATAAAAAACAAAAACAAAAGGAGTCCAACAATACCATTTTCGACCGCAATCTCCAGAAATTCATTGTGGGCTTTGTCAACCCTGAGGTTTGGTGGGATAAGGACATTTTCTTTTTCGTATGCAATTTTGTAATATGATGGTTCAAAATTCCCTATACCGTGCCCAATAATTGGTCTTTCTTTGATCAGTTCAATACAGGTTTTCCAGATGAGAATCCTGCTTTTTAAGGTACCCTGTTCAAACTGAAAAATGCTTCCATATACTCTGAAAACCAAACAAAATATTAAAAAAACCAGAACAACTTTCAACAATGCCGGTTTCAGATCAAACCTAAGCAAAAGCAAGGCAATCAAAAGCATTGAAACGCCAAAACCTATCCAGCTTGCGCGCGTAAAAGTAAGAAACAGGTGGAACATAAGAAGAACAAATGCCAAAACATAAAAAAGTTTCTGCAACTTTTTTTCTGTCAGAAAAATAAACAAAGCCCATGGCAAGATAAAAACAAGATATTCACCTGCAAAATTTCTTCTTCCAAAGGTTGACAGAGCGCTATGCTTTATATTCCAGTGGAAAAAGTCAAATCCAAAGTGTTGAACTATACCATAAAGAGACATTACAACAGACCCAACAATAAGAATTTTAAAAAATAAAACCACATCATCAGCCTTCCTTAAAATTAAAGGGACAAGAAAGACAAGAACAGAGCAACTGATAAACAATCCAATTTCAGATATCCCGGCAATTTTATTTGTCGTAAATAATATTGATATCAAGCGCCAAAAAATGAAAAGTGCCAACGGCAGATACAATGGATTTTTGTAAATCGTAATAAAACGCATATTGAGAAACTTCATAATAAAACCACAAAGAAATAAAACAAGACCCACAATCAAAACGACGAATTTTGGTAGATTAAAACAATCTGCAAGAAAAGGGAGAAAAGCAAGAAAAACCAATGCACAGTAGATAGCAAAATTTATAACAAGCGCTTTTTTTCTATAAACTGTGCTAATTTTCTGACTCATTGCTGTTCCTATATTTTAAGGCGGTGGACATTATTATACTTTTTTTTCGGAAAAATTACTAACCGTGTTTTGGTTGCGGCAGGTTATTTTACAGTTATTTCTGAATTTCCCATAATTGGAATATCCCCTTCACGAAAGGTGGTTACTCTTCCTTCAAAAACAAATTTACCTTTTGCTGATTCTGGAACCTTCACCTGATAAACGATTGTAAAAGGAGTCACCTGCTGCGCCCATTGAAGCCATTTATAGACATTATCAGGCTCAACTCTTGAAACTTTCGGTTCTGAATTTATCAGCTGCCAGTTTTGTGGGACTTTCTCTGTCACAATTACCCCACTAATCTGGTCTGCTGGGACTACATCAATCTTAACTGTTATTATACTACCGGGATTGCACAACCCTGGAAGGATTCTTGTTCCGGTAGTTATCATAACTTTTTTTGTTTCAATTTGACTCTCTTGTCTTACAGGTGTTTTTTCTGGAACTTTTTTTTGCGATTGGACGCAACCAGAAAAAACCACCGATACAAGAACCACAGCCAGAAAAGTACCCAACGGTCTTAATTTCCCCATATGTACCTATCTCCTGAAACAATAAGCCTTACACTTTTACCAATGTCTACAAAACCAGTAAATTCCTTTCTTGATTTATTTCCTTTTGGAATTATAACAGCATACTTGATTGTTTTTAAAATCTCTCCCTTAGATGGAATCTCCCAAACATACATATTTCTGAAAGGCTGTTTTGAAAGTGGCGGGTTAGCTCCGACTAAATCCCAGCCATCAGGAACCTTTTCAATAATTTTTGCGCCGTGTGGTAAAAAAGGGTTCACATTGATAGTAATAACCAGAATTTCTCCGCTTGTATATTTAGCAGGAAGTTCCCTAATTGCCGGTGTATCAACCAGCTTAAAAGTTGCATCCAAATTTAGGCAAGGCAGACCTATTGCTGCAAAAACCAGTATGATAAAACGAACCAGCTTATTCCTTTGCATAAAAAAATCATAACCCAGCATTTTTAAGGTGTCAAATTCTGGTTGGATTTGAAAAATTTCAAATCCAGTAATCGAATTCAGCAAAAAGATTATTGTATTTTGATTCAAAACAAGAGCACTATATAATAAACAAAAAAAATCAACAGGAGAGGTTAAATGAAAGATAAAAAACTAATAATTCTTGGTCTGGATGCCCTTGTACCCACTCTGACAGAAAGATTTATAAAAGAAGGTTTACTTCCGAATCTGAAAAAAAATCAAGGATAATGGAATTTTCACAAGGTTGAAGCCAGTTATACCTGCACAAACACCCGCAAATTGGCACACAATTGCAACTGGAGCAAGTCCTGGTACTCACTCTGTTTGCGTATGGGGTTCACATAAGCCAAAAGAAGTTGTATCTGAAATTCATGGTTCTGATGCATTCAATTCTGGACTTTGTGATGCTGAATATATTTGGGAAACCATCTCCAGGTATGGTAAAAAAAGTATCGTGATGAACTATCCTGGATACCCACCAACCACAAAAAACGTCACTTTTATAGACTGCCTCTTTACACCCACTCGCTCTCTTTTTGCCATAGCAGAACCCACAGTTTATCACAATTTTCCTGACATCGATACTAAAGACCCCGTTGAAATCAAACCAGCAGAAAACTGGAAAAACCTTCCACCATCCAACAAGCCACCCCTTGAAATAAAAATAGAAATAATCCCTGCTGAACTTGAAATCGACCCTCTTGTCTATTTTGGTCTGATTTATGCATCAGATCAAGAATATGACACACTTGTAATATGTAGGGAAAAAAATTATAGAAATTGCATTACGCGGATGAAAAAAGGTCAATGGAGCCACTGGATAAAAGAAAAATTCATTAACAGGCACACTGGCAAAACAGTTACTGCGGCATTTTGTTTCAAGCTTGTCTACCTTGATAAAAAAGGAAGATTCATAAAGCTATATAGAACAGATGCTTTTCCTGATGGGGGTGATTTTTGCACAGAAAGAAAACTTGGGAACTTACTTGTAAGTAAAATTGGACCGTATATCAATTCAGCCCAGAGTTGCGGTTTATATGATACCGGTGTGCTTGACTGGCAGACGCTGGATGAACTGATGGAGAAAGAAGCCCGATGGTGGGCACAGGCGGCAGAAATTTCTATGAAAAAGACTAATGCAGTACTTTTTATCTGCCACTGGCATAATCTTGACTGTGCCGGACATACCTTTATGACCAAAATAGACCCTGAATCATCATCTTACAATTCAAAACAAGCAAAGCATGCGTGGCAAGCCATGAAAAACTATTATAGGGCAGCAGACAGGTTTGTTGGAGAATTTTTGAAAAGGTTCGAAGGTAAAGACACAATTTTTGTTGTTGTTTCAGATCATGGAATGCCAGCAAATAAAAAAGCAGTTTCGCTTATCAATGTTTTTCTTGAAAAAGGATGGCTGACAAAAACCGATGATGGTTATTCAATAGATTGGGAAAAAAGCAAGTTGTTTTTAAGCCAGAATCACATCTGGATCAACCTGAAAGGCAGAGAAAAAAGGGGAATTGTCCCGCAATCTGAATATAAAAGTTTAAGACAGCAAATTATCAATTGCATAAGGGATATCAAAGACCCTGAAACAGGTGAACATGTCTTTGCGTTTGTTCTTTCAAGGGATGATGCACCTGTTGTCGGACTTTGGGGCAAAAATATTGGCGATATTGTCTTCTGTTATGCAGGTGGATACAGATGGTCAGGTCCAGAAGTATTAAGATTAAATGAAAAAAGGGTTGTCTTTCCATGTGATGGAGGAAACCATGGACCAATGATACCAACATATGAAACACAGATTGGTTCAGCCATGGCAACTCTTTTAATTTCTGGGTTTAATATTCGCAAAGGACTTTCAATACCCTATAGCGAACAGTTCAAATATTCAACAATGGATATTGCAGCAACATTCTGCCATGCACTCGGTTATGATGTGCCGGCACAAAGTGAAGGTCGTATAATTCATGAATTCTTCAGAAAGGTAAAAAAACCAAAAAGGGTTTTAAAACCGATGAAAAGAAATTTTAGAAAAAGGATATTAAAAAAAGCCCCCCCTGTAAAACTGCAGGGCGATGTAACCGACGAAAAATGAAAAAATTTACAAAATCTCTGAGACAAGCTCTGGCTCATCATCTTCAAAATCTGCATTTTGAATCAAACTGAAAAACACACCCAGAATTGCAAGTGCAACAACAAGGGAAGAACCACCATAGCTGAAAAATGGTAATGTTGTACCTTTTGGTGGCAATATTTTCATAGTAACACCAGCATGAAGAAAGGTTTGAATTCCAAAATATATACTTATCCCAAATGCAAGATACCTACCAAATACATCCCTTATTTTTCTGCTTAACCAAAAACCAGTAAAAATTATTATCCCAAACAAGAAAAGAACAAATACACAACCTGCAAAACCAAGCTCCTCACCAATAACAGCAAAAACATAATCTTTGTGTGCTTCAGGTAAAAATTCCATCTTTTGTCTTCCCCTGCCAAGACCGACCCCAAATATACCACCTGAGCCTATTGAAATAAGAGCCTGTATCACGTGGTAACCAGCACCAAGGGGGTCTTGTTCAGGGTTTAAAAATGCCACAATTCTCTTCCACATGTACGGCTTATTTTTTATCAGATATATAATAGCCGGTATAGATGATAAAATCGTTGCGGGTACAAATAACCAGTTAATTCCAGAAACAATCAAAAAACCCATCAAATATGCAAATACTGTAACAGTACTTCCAAAATCTGGTTCCAGTAGCAGTAGAACCATAATCAAACCTGCGATTGCAATAGGAATTATGAATACCTTCTTATTCTTGTTTTCTTCTTGGTATCTTGCAAAAAAATGAGCCAAGTAGATAATGAGAGAAAATTTTGCAAGTTCAGATGGTTGAAATCTAAATCCTTTAATGCTTATTGACCTTTTTGAACCCTTTACTTCTGTCCCAACTATAAGGGTAAGAATTAACAGTACCAATGATATCAAAACAAGTAATTTTGCGTACCTACGAAGCTTTGAATAATGCATCCTTCTTAAAAAAAAGAAAAGACACAGTCCAGGCACAAAAAACAAACAGTGTTTTTTAAAATAATAAAGTGGATCGCCTGTATGTTGCAAGGCATAGGATGAACTTGAACTCAAAACCATTGCAGCACCTAAAACGAGTAGCAATGCAGAAGCAATAAGGCATTTATAATAAACTTTTAACCGCTGCCTTGAAGACATCTCCCCGCTCCGCGTAGCTTGAGAACATGTCGAACGAAGAACAACCAGGAGAAAGTAATACCATATCCCCTGGCTTTCCCTTTGAGATTGCAATTTTCACTATGGAATCAAAATTTTCAGCTTCTATCATTTCAAGGCTTACAGAATCAAGTTCCTTTTTTATTCTTTCCGATGCTTCACCTATAAGAAAGATGGTCTTAACCCGACCCGGAAGAAGACTTTTTAATGGTTCAAAGGAAATACCCTTGTCCTTTCCACCTAAAATGAGAAAAATGTTATTGCTCCTGGGAAAGCTCTCAAGAGCTCTACAAACTGCATCAACGTTTGTTGCCTTTGAATCGTCAATAAAGGTAATACCATTTATTGTGGCAATCTTTTCCAGTCTGTGGCTATGTGGAACAAAGTCAACAAGCGCCTTCGAGATTGAATCGGTGGGAATATTAATGGCTTCAATTATTCCAGTAACAGCCATTAAATTTTCAAGGTTGTGAATACCTATCAATCTGCTTTTTTGAAATTCTTCAATTGAAAAAAATTTCTTGGTACCGAGTGAAACAAAATTATCCTTCACACATATGCCGTCAATTACATTTTTTCCTGAAAAAAATATCTTCTGACATCTTAGCTTTTCTCCTATTTTTTTGCACCAAATATTTTCGAAGTTCAAAATAGCAAAGTCATTATCTGCTGAATTTAAGAATAGTTTTTCCTTGGCTTTAACATACTGATCGAGATTTGAATAATAATCAAGGTGATCATCTGCAATATTCAGAATAACACCAACGACTGCTCTAAAGTTTTTAATATATTCAAGCTGGAAACTGCTAACCTCAAGAATGATCCACGTATCAGCATCAATCTTATCAATTTCTCCTATGAAACTATTTCCAATGTTTCCACATGTTATATGCGAAATTTTCGCCTTTTCCAGGACAAGGTCAGTAAAAGAGACAGTCGTTGTTTTTCCATTTGTTCCTGTGATAGCAATAATCTTTTTTGAAGGAGAAAGATGGTAGGCAACTTCTATTTCACTAAGAATTTCTGTATTTTTTTCTTTTGCCCACACTACTGGTAATGCATCAAGTGGAACCCCGGGACTTGGAATAACCACATCAGCCCATTCAACCAGATCAATGGAGTGTTTTCCTGTTTCAACAGAAATTCCATAATCTTCAAGACTTCTCTTTTTTTCAGTGATTGCAGCATTTTCTTTTATTTCTGTTACCCTTACTTCTGCACCGCGTTTTTTCAAAGCTATTGCTGCATCGAAACCTGTCTCTCCTAGACCCACAATAAGGAACCTCGTTCCGCTTATTTTAATCATCTTATTTTAAGTGTAATCAGAGTGAAAAGGGCGAATATTATCGCCAGTATCCAGAATCTTACAACAACCTGGGATTCTTTCCACCCCGATAGTTCGAAATGATGGTGCAGCGGTGTCATTTTGAATACCCTTTTTCCCCTTGACCTAAATGAAATCACCTGAATTACCACTGAAAGTGCTTCCATCACAAAGATTCCACCTACAATTATGAGCGAAATTTCCTGTTTGCTAATTATTGCAAAAAGTCCGATAATTCCACCAAGGGGCAAAGATCCTGTATCACCCATGAAAATCTCTGCAGGATAACAGTTGTACCACAAGAAACCTAAAATTGCTCCCACAAGGGACCAGCAAAAAACAGTCGTTTCACCTATACCCGGAACAAATGGCAGGTTCAAATATTGAGAAAAAATGGCATTTCCTACAGTATAAAGGATGAATCCAAAGGCGACTGCAGCCATCAAAACAGTCCCAGCTGCCAGCCCATCAAGGCCATCTGTTAAGTTGACTGCATTTGAAGTTGCAACTATTATGAAGGTCGTCAGCAGTATGTAATAAGGTCCAAGGTCAAATGATATCTTTTTTAAAAATGGAACATAAAGCAAACTTGAAAAATTCAAAGCAGGATGATAATAAAGAATAAGTCCCAGAATAAATCCTATTCCAATTTGGGCAATAATCTTTATCCTTGGTCTGAGTCCTTTTGGATTCATTTTTGTCAATTTTAAGTAGTCATCAAAAAAGCCAAGCAGTCCCAACCAGCAAAGAGTAAGAATTAACATCAAAACATAGATATTTTTCAAATCCGCCCACAAAAAATTAGATACAAGCATGCTCCACAAAATCAATAGCCCACCCATTGATGGCGTTTTATCTTTGTTTTGATGAAACTCAAGCATCTTGGGATGTGCCATATGCTTTACTCTGCGAATAAAGGATGGAAATAAAAAAAGACAGATGAAAAGAGATGTCAATGCAGCACAGACAGTCCTGACGGTAATATACCTAAAAACATTGAAAGGCGAAAAAATTTCAACTATGTACGGCACAAGAAAGTAAAACATCTTATTTCCCCAATTTCTCAATTAGTTTTTGAACAACAATATCAAGTTTATTGATTCTTGAACCCTTAACAAGAATAATGTCTCCTCTTTCTACAAAGTGGCTGACATATTCAGCCAGTTGGTATATGTCTTCAAAATGTTTGCTTTTTCTTCCACACAGATGAGCTATAATTTTTGCATCTTCTCCAATTGTAAAAACAGATTCACAATCTGATTTTTGT
>JAMWCC010000093.1 GCA_023818375.1 Candidatus Omnitrophota bacterium
CATCTTTTTGGTATGCCGGCTGACATGGATCCCATAATGGAGATAGCAAAGAGAAAAAATCTTCGTGTGGTTGAAGACAGTTGTGAAACAATGTTTGCTACATACAAGGGAAAAAAGGTGGGTTCCTTTGGTGATATTGGTTGTTTTTCAACTTATATTGCTCATTTTTTGGTTACTGGTATTGGTGGGATATGTACTACCAATAGCAGTCGTTTAGCAATTATCCTTAAGAGCTTAATGAATCATGGAAGAGATGCAATATACATTTCAATAGATGACGATAATAAAACTGGTAAGGAATTATTCAGAATAGTTGAAAGAAGATTCAAGTTTGTAAGGTTGGGGCACAGTTTTCGTGCTACTGAACTTGAAGCGGCGATAGGTCTTGCACAGTTAGAGAGAAAACAAGAAATTATATCAAAGAGAAGAAAAAACGCTACCTATCTTACAAAAGGACTGAAAGACCTTGAAGAATTCCTTCAATTGCCTTATGTTCCTGAAGATAGAGAGCATAATTTTATGATGTTTCCTGTGGTTTTGAAAAAAGGAAATAAGAAAAAGATAGTAAGATTTCTCGAGGAAAATATGATAGAAACACGTGATATGATGCCTTTGTTGAACCAGCCATTGTACATGAGACTTTTTGGGAATATTCAGGACAAATATCCTGTTGCAAAATGGATACAAAATAATGGGTTTTACATTGGCTGCCATCAATATCTTACAAAAAAAGAACTTGATTATGTGATTGAAAAGTTTCATCAGTTTTATAAAAAAAATGGATAAGAATTTCTGGAAAGGGAAAAAAGTTTTGATTACAGGCGGTTATGGTTTTTTAGGTTCCAGAGTCGTTGATATTTTGAAAAAGATTGACTCAGAAATTAACCTTATTCTGTTTCGTAGGAAAGATTTTGACCTGAGAAAAGAAAGTGATGTAGAAAGATTATTTAGAAATAACAGTGATATTGACCTTGTTATTCATCTAGCAGGTGATGTAGGCGGGATTGGATATAACAGAGCCTATCCAGGTGAAATATGTTTTAACAATCTTATGATGAACACTCTTGTAATGGAGTATTCCAGGCGATATGGAGTGAAAAAATTTGTTGGTATCGGTACAGTTTGCTCATATCCAAAATTCACACCAGTTCCTTTCAAAGAAGAAAACCTTTGGGATGGATACCCTGAAGAAACAAATGCACCCTATGGACTTGCAAAAAAAATGATGCTTGTTCAGGGCCAGGCATATCGTCAGCAGTTTGGTTTCAATGCAATACATCTATTAATGATTAATTTGTACGGACCCGAAGATAATTTTGATCCTGAAAATTCTCATGTTATCGCTGCACTGATTAAAAAGTTTTGTGAAGCAAAGATAAAAAAACAAAAAAAGGTTATTCTCTGGGGTACAGGAAGAGCCTCAAGGGAATTCCTTTATGTTGAAGATGCTGCAGAAGCAATAGTACTGGCAGCAGAAAAATATAACAGTCCAGAACCTGTAAATATCGGTTCTGGCAATGAAATTTCAATAAAAGATCTTGCAAATATTGTGGCTAAATTGACTGGTTTTGAGGGAGAAATTGTCTGGGATACTACCAGACCAGATGGACAACCGCGAAGGTGTCTTGATGTAAGCAAGGCATGGAATGAATTTGGTTTCAAAGCAAAGACAACCTTTGAAGAAGGTCTGAAGAAAACCATAAATTGGTATTTTAATTCTATCAAGGGGCAATGATGAATAAACCAAAGGTTGTGATTTTATGCGGTGGCAGAGGAACAAGGATGGAGGAAGAAACAGAAGTTCGGCCAAAACCGATGGTAGAAATAGGTGGTAGGCCAATTTTATGGCACATTATGAAAATCTATTCACATTATGGCTACAACGATTTTATATTGTGCTTGGGATATAAAGGGAAAGTTATTAAGGAATATTTTTTGAACTATCAGGTGATGAACAGCGATTTTACTTTGAATCTCGGTACCAATGAGTTAACATTTTACAACGAAACAGGAGAAAAAGATTGGCGTATTACTTTTGTTGATACAGGTGAGCATGCCCAGACAGGTGCAAGGGTTAAAAGGATTGAAAAATACATAGATGGAGAGGAATTTATGCTGACATATGGCGATGGTGTGGCAAATATCAATATAAACAATTTGATCGCATTTCACAGGACCCATGGAAAAATAGGAACAGTTACTGGTGTTCATCCATCTTCAAGATTTGGTGAACTTGTGATAAAAGATGACCAGGTTATAGAGTTTGGCGAAAAGCCACAGGTCAAAGGTGGATTCATAAACGGTGGTTTTTTTGTTTTCAATAGAAAATTTTTCGATTATTTAAGAGATGACGATGACTGTTATATGGAAAGAGAACCACTTGAAAATTTAGCCAAGGATGGAGAGCTGAAAGTATTTCTTCATGAAGATTTCTGGCAGTGTATGGACACACGAAGAGAACTTGATATTTTAAATAAACTTTGGGTTTCAGGGAATCCACCCTGGAAGGTATGGAGATAATTAATGAATCTTAAATTCTGGAAAGGAAAAAATGTTTTAATTACTGGTTACGAAGGTTTTGTTGGTTCATGGTTGAGCAAGTTTCTTTTGAGAACTGAGGCAAGAATTTTTGGATTAGATATAAAAACACATAGGAAGGAAACAATTCTTTCAAAAGAGGATTTAAATAGAATTGGTATCACTAAAGGTAGCGTTGAGAATTTCAAATTGGTGTTGGAAATCATAAAGAAAAACAAAATTGATATTGTTTTCCATCTTGCTGCAAAATCTATTGTTGGTGATTGTCTGCGCAATCCACAAAAAGCACTTAAGACTAATGTTGAAGGAACCTGGAATGTTCTTGAAGCTTGCAGACAGGCTGCTTGTGTACAGACAGTTGTGATTGCTTCAAGCGATAAGGCTTACGGTGAACACAAAAAATTACCCTATAGAGAAGATACTCCACTACAGGGCAGTCATCCTTATGATGTATCAAAAAGCTGTAGCGATTTAATTGCTCAGATGTATCATCATACCTATAAGCTGCCTGTTGTTATTACAAGATGCGGAAATATCTATGGTCCTGGTGATTTCAATTTTTCTCGGATTGTTCCGGATGCTATAAGATGCGCTATTTTAAACAAAACATTTATTATCCGAAGCGATGGAAAATTTACACGGGATTATATTTTTGTTGAAGATGTTGTAAATGGCTATATAATGCTTGCAGAAAAGGCAGAAAAACAGAATCTCTTTGGTCAGGCATTCAATTTCAGCAATGAAGAACCGCTGTCAGTGATAACGATTGTAAGGAAAATTTATGAGATTTCTGGGAAAAAGCCAGATTACAGAGTTTTGAATGAAACACAACATGAAATCAAGGATCAATACCTTTCTTCAAGAAAAGCAAGAGAAATTTTGAAATGGAAAGTCAGTCATTCACTGAGAAACTCCCTTGAAAAAACTTATAAATGGTACGCTTCCTATTTTGAAAATTCAAAAAGGAGGTAAAATTATGAAAGATTTTCTCAAAAAACCCCTTTTTATTTTTGAAATGGCAAACAATCACATGGGAGATGTCAACCATGGCATAAATATTGTTCGTGCATTTGCAGTTATAAAAAAGAGATTTGAAACGGATTTTGATTTTGCTATTAAATTGCAGTACAGGGATATTGACACATTTATTCATCCTGACTATAAACAGAGGACAGATCTGAAGTATGTTAAAAGATTTCTTGAAACACGGTTGACAGAAAGCGAATTTGTTGCAATAGTTGAAGAGATAAGAAAAAATGGTTTTATTGCAGTATGCACACCATTTGATGAAATATCAGTTGATAGAATCGAAAAACATGGTTTTGACATTATCAAGATTGGAAGCTGTTCCTTCACAGACTGGCCCTTGCTTGAAAGAATAGTAAAAACTGACAGACCAATTATTGCTTCAACTGCAGGAGCAACCCTTGATGATATAGACAAGGTGGTACTTTTTTTTGAACACAGGGAGAAAAGATTTGCTCTTATGCATTGTGTAGGTGAATATCCAACAATTGATAAAAATCTACAGTTAAACCAGATAGACCTGTTGAGGCAGAGATACCCCGGAGTTGAAATTGGATTTTCAACTCATGAAGATCCTGATAATTATGATTCAATAAAGATAGCGGTTGCGAAAGGAGCAAAAATATTTGAGAGACATGTTGGCTTGCAAACAGAAAAATATCAGCTCAATGCTTATTCATCAACACCTGAACAGATTCGCAGTTGGCTTCTGTCTGCAAAAAAAGCATTTGAAATGTGCGGAGTAATAGGTGTTAGACGAGAATTTTCTGAAAAAGAACTGAATGATCTGCAGGGGCTAAAAAGAGGAGTTTTTGCAAAAAAAGATATTAAAGAAGGAGAAAAAATTACATATGAGAAGGTGTTTTACGCTATTCCAAACATTCAAGGACAGATTGTTGCAAATGATATGTCTAAATATACTGAATTTGTCGCAAAAAAGGATATTTCTGCTGGGAATCCCGTACTTAGGGAAGATGTTTTCATAAAGGATTTAAGGGCAAGGATTGTTGAGATTATGAATAAGATAAAGCCTATACTTATAGCAGGTAATGTTGCACTTCCAAACAAGCTAGAGTTTGAGCTTTCACATCACTACGGCATAGATTCTTTCGAACAGTGGGGTTGCGCGATGATAAATTGTATCAACAGAGAGTACTGCAAAAAATTAATAATTCTTCTTCCCGGGCAAAAAAATCCTGTCCATTATCATGTAAAAAAGGAAGAGACATTCAACATTCTTTATGGTGATCTGATAATAAGTCTTGAAGGGGTTGAAAAGCAGTATAAAAAGGGAGACATGATAATAATAGAAAGGGGCAAAAAACACGCATTTAGTTCAGCTGGAGGAGCAATATTTGAAGAAATTTCAACAACACACTATGCTGAAGATTCTTTCTATGAAGATGAAAGGATTGAGAAAAACAAGGATAGAAAAACCTTCATGACATTCTGGAGTGATTGGCTTTCAAAACCCATTGTTTAAAAAGGAATAAAGATGAAACTTTCTGACTATGTTTTTAAGTTTATATCAGAGCTTGGTATAGATTCAGTTTTCATGTTGCCCGGTGGGGGTGCAATGCACCTTGTTGATTCTCTTGGAAAATCAGGATTGCAGTATATATGCTGTCTTCACGAACAGGCAGCAGCCATTGAAGCAGATGCTTATGCTCAGTATACAGGGAAAATAGGGATTACTCTTGTTACAACAGGCCCTGGTGGAACAAATGCGATAACAGGTGTGGCAGGTGCCTGGATTGATTCAGTTCCAATTATGGTGATATCAGGACAGGTTAAGAGGCAGGATATGTTAAAAGGAACACTCTTGAGACAGAAGGGTGTTCAAGAAGTTGATATTGTTTCTATTGTGAAGCCAATAACTAAATATGCGGTAACCATTACGGAACCTGAAAGTATAAGGTATGAACTTGAAAAGGCCGTAAAGATTGCCACTACCGGCAGACCGGGTCCTGTCTGGATAGATATACCCCTTGATGTTCAGGCAGCAAATATTGATGAAAAAAACCTGAAACCTTTTGATGGTGCTGTTACACAATCATACTCTCAGGATATTGAAAAACTTGTTGATAAAGCGATCAGACTGGTAAATAATTCTAGAAGGCCTGTCATATTTGCAGGTAATGGAATAAGGCTGGCAAAAGCCATTGATGAATTTCTAAAACTTATTGATTATCTTAAATTTCCAGTTCTTACAACATGGAAATCAATTGATTTTTTGCCAGAAGACCACGAACTTTTTGCTGGTCGGCCTGGTTCGATAGGACAGCGTGGAGCCAATTTTGTTCTTCAAAACAGTGATTTACTTATTTCAATCGGAGCGCGTCTTGACCTTGCGCAGGTAGGTTTTAATTACAAAAATTTGGCTCCTAAGGCAAAAAAAATTATTGTTGACATTGACCCGGCTGAAATAGCAAAAATAGATACCATAATTGACCTTCCAGTCTGCAGTGATGCCGGAGATTTTATTAGGGAATTTTTAAGACAGAGACAAAAGATTGAGCAACAAGAAAGGCCACAGTGGATTGCCTGGTGCAGGAAAATGAAGGAAAAATATCCTGTAATTCTTCCTGAATACTGGAAGGATAAAAATTATGTCAACACCTATGTTTTTATAGAAGTTCTTTCCGAACTGATGAATGAAAATGAAATTTTAGTCCCTGGTAGCTCTGGCAGTTGCAGTGAAATTACCATGCAGGCATTCAAGGTAAAAAAAGGTCAGAGGATTTTTAACAATCCTGGGCTTGGCGCAATGGGTTATGGACTTCCGGCAAGTATCGGTGCTTGTATTGCCAGCGGCAGGAAAAAGGTTGTCAGTATTATTGGTGACGGTGGTTTACAGCACAACATTCAGGAACTGGAAACTGTTGCAAGATTGCAGCTGCCATTGAAGATATTCATTCTCAACAATAATGGTTATGCTTCAATAAGAAACATGCAGAATGGACATTTCGGAGGTCATCTTGTTGCCTGTGATCCAACAAGTGGCTTGACATTACCCGACACCTGCAAGATTGCTACTGCTTATGGATTAAAAAATATGCGTATTTACAATCAAGAAAATATCAAGGAGAAAGTTAAAGAAGTGCTGGAATCAGAAGGACCATTTATCTGTGACCTGATGATAAATCCGGATATGCCAACGGCACCGAGACTGGTTTCGCAGGTTATGCCTGATGGTTCTATTGTATCAAAGCCACTCGAAGATTTATGGCCATTTCTGGACAGAGAAGAGTTTAAAGAAAACATGCTTGATTAAAAATGAAAAAAATTTTGATTACTGGTGGTGGTGGTTTTATTGCAAGGAACCTTGCGGAACAGCTTTCAACAGAATATCTAATTTCTGCTCCAAAACGGTGTGAGCTTGATCTTCTTGATTCAGAAAAAGTAAAGAATTATATAAAGAAAGAGAGCTTTGACGTAGTAATTCATTCTGCTACCTATGATGCAGCGCCTGTAAACACAACTAAGGATCCGTCAAAAGTACTGGAATATAACCTGAAAATGTTTTTTAATATCGCAAGGTGCAAAGATTATTTCGGTAAGCTTATTTATTTTGGTTCTGGTGCAGAATATGACAGGGAAAACTGGATACCTAAGATGCAGGAGAATTATTTTGATAAACATGTTCCGTCTGACCAGTATGGATTTTCAAAATACATTATGACTAAATACACAATTGTTTGTGGCAATATCATTAACCTTCGTCTTTTTGCAGTTTTTGGCAGATATGAAGACTGGAGATACAGGGTTATTTCAAATTACTGTTGTAAGGCACTTTTTAATCTACCGATTGTTATACCGCACAATAAAAAATTTGATTTCTTGTATGTTGATGACCTTGTTAAAATTGTTAAGTGGTTCATAGAAAACAGTTCCAGGTTCAATGTGTACAATATCTGTTCAGGTCAGGCTTTTGAGTTCAGGACTATAGCTGAAAAGGTTCTTGAAATATCAGGTAAAAAACTTAGCATTATCGTTAAAAACGAAAGTTCAATTGAATACAGCGGTGACAATTCACTCTTTTTGTGTGAAATAAAAAACTTTCAGTTTACACCGTTGGGAACTGCAATAGAAAAATTGTATCGCTGGTATGAAAAAAACATCAGTTCAATCAACAGGGAAGAATTCCATTATTAAAATGAATATCTGTCAGGCAATTGAAATACTTGAAAGAGCAATTGAAGATCCGAGAAATGGTTTACCTGAAGAAATTTTTCTCTTCATAACAAGAGTTGTGCCAATGGTAAACATTGACCTATTGATAAAGGATGAAAAAAATAGAACTCTTCTTGCGTGGAGAGATGATCCCTATAGTGGCAGGGGCTGGCATGTTCCTGGCGGAATTATAAGATATAAGGAAAAATTAATTGAAAGAGTTGAAAAGGTAGCCCAGATAGAAATTGGAACACCTGTGAAATTTGATCCTGAACCGGTTGCGATTAATGAGATTATTCTTTCTCAGCGCACCAGGGGACATTTTATCTCTTTTCTTTACAGGGGTTTTGTTCCATCAAGTTTTGTCCCTGCCAATACCGGACTGAAAGAAAATGATAATGGTTATCTTCAATGGCACAGTTTCTGTCCTGAAGATCTTATCAGGGTTCATGAAATTTACAGAAAATTCATATGAAAACAAAAAAATGTGGAATCTGTGGAAGCAATTTACCTGAAAAACCATTGTTAACAATGGTTAATGTACCTGCAAGGGCACAGTTTCTTCCTGCAAAAAAAGAACTGATTAAAGACAGGGGAATCAATCTAAAGATTTTTCAGTGCAACTTCTGTGGAGTTGTTCAGTTGAAGAATAAGCCAGTAAGTTACTACAAAAGCGTTATTAGAGCAACTGGAATTTCTGATGAAATGAGAAGTTTTCGTGAAAGACAATTTTCAGATTTTGTAAAAAAATATTCACTTACTGAAAAAAAGGTCATTGAAATCGGCTGTGGAGCCGGGGAATATCTTTCAATAATGAACAAAACAGGTGCAATAACATATGGAGTAGAATACGAAAACAAACTTGTTAATCGTTGTCGAAAAAATGGTTTAAAGGTTTCAAAGGATTTTATAGCCAGCAGCAACCATATTTTAAAGAACCGTCCTTTTGATGCTTTCTTCATGTTAAGTTATCTTGAACACTTACCTTATCCCTGTGAGACACTGAAGGGAATATTCAATAATTTAAAAGAAGATGCAGTAGGTATCGTTGAAGTACCAAACTTTGATATGATACTCAGAAGAAATCTTTTTTCTGAGTTTATGCTTGACCATCTGTTTTATTTTACAAGTGAAACATTAAAAATGGTATTAAATCTGAGTGGTTTTGATGTTATAGAATCCAATGAAATCTGGCATGATTACATTATTTCAGCACTGGTAAGAAAAAGGAGAATGCTTGATTTAACAGGTTTTTCGGAATCTCAGAAAAAATTATGCAAGGAAATAGATGACTATCTTTCAAAATTCACAGATAAAAAAGTTGCAATATGGGGAGCCGGGCATCAGGCACTGGCGATACTTTCATTTTTGAAAATGTTGAATAAAATTAAGTATGTTATCGACTCTGCACCTTTCAAACAGGGCAGATTTACACCTGTTACACATCTCCCGATA
>JAMWCC010000117.1:0-4472 GCA_023818375.1 Candidatus Omnitrophota bacterium
TACCTGTATATGCCCTTTTTTACCTTAATCAACAAACCTTCTTCATGGAGATGTCTTATAGCCCTCCAGGTATCACGCGGTTTCTTTCCATAAAGTGTTAGATATTGTTCTTCTACCCAATCCACTACTGGTCCATGTTGCATATCTTCGTTGGGATGTGCACTAAAAAATTCAATGAGTAAATCTCTGATTGTTTTTTTCTTTTCCATTATAATTAAAGACTAAGTAGCGAACTCAAAACACCATGGTTTATCTTTGCCTCTGTCTGAAGTCTCCTGAGCGCTAATTCACAATAAGTTTTGTCGATGTCTACTCCTATTCCTTTTCGGTTATGTAAATGTGCAGCGATCAAAGTCGTTCCACTTCCCATGAATGGATCCAAAACTGTGTCACCAACAAACGAGAATAACTTAATGCATCGCTTTGCCAACTCAATAGGGAAAGGTGCCGGATGTCCAACTTTTTTTTTACTTTCACCGGAAAAGGTCCAAATACCATTCGTCCATGTCATAAACTCTGTTTTTGTAATGTCTGATATTTTTGAGCCTGAAGTTTTTTTCCATCTCTGTTTGTACATTACAAGGATTATCTCAACCGGGGCTATCACATAAGGAGCAGCCGCAGACATGAAAGAACCCCAGGCGGTCCTTCGGGAAATATTACCTTCGTTCCAAATAATAGTAGAATGATACTTAAAACCAATTTCTTTTGCAATCGTTGTTATATCTGCTCCTACACTTTGCTGTCCCCCTTTATTCTTATCAAGGGGAATGTTTAGGCACATTCTACCATCATCCTTTAGCAGACTATATGCTTTTCTAAGCCACTCTCGGGAAAATTGAAGGTACTCATCGTAAGTTATTCGGTCATCATAGAAGTTGTAGTGTATATCCACATTATACGGTGGAGATGTCACGATTAAATCCACCGACTCAGCAGAAATCTTTGTTGTGGTCAAAAAATCTTCGTTTATTATAATGATTGAACTAGATTCAAAGTAGTGTGAATTGTTTTCCTTTACTTCTTCCACTTTAGCTTTTAACCTGCCTTGTCGTCTTATTTTCATAACTCCCGTTTTCATATGTCGTGTTTTATGATTAAATAATAACAAATTCGTCACCCTTGGTCAATAAGCTTTTTGTATGTACGGTTTTGATTCATAGCCCATGACACCAAAACAGCGATGGATTGCAGCACTAAAGATGGAAACAGTTGACCGGTTGCCATTCTGGCCAAAGATTAACAATTCTTATATCAATTACCAGTCAGGAAGTTTCAAAAACATGAGCATTGAACAATTCCACAACTGGATTGGCAGTGACAGGCACCAGGGATTGACTTTTTTTATTAAGGAGAAGAGAAACACAAGTTTCCTTGAAGAAAAAAAACAAGACAGTATCAGAAAAATTATTTATGGCACAAAATACGGAAATCTCACTGCCACCATGAAATTTGACCCATCTTCCCAGGCATGGCATCCGATTGAGTTTCCTGTCAAGAATAAAGATGACATAAAAATTATGGCACACTGGTTTTCTGATTGCGTACTGGAGATTGACAGAGAAAAACTACAGGAAGCAAAAGCACAGTATAAAGAAATTGGTAACAATGCTGTCACAGTTCATACAATAGGAACGAGTGCCATGATGGTCTGGGTCCAGCATCTTGCTGGAATTGAGAATTGCCACTATTTCCTTGCTGATTATACCTCTCTTGTTGAAGAACTTTTTGATGTAATGAACAAAAAATTGTTAAAAACTGCGCAAATTCTGGCTGAACAAAGTCCTGCTGACTTTTTTTATCTTGTTGAAAACACTTCAACAACCCTTATTTCTCCTTCGCAATGTCAAAAATACTGCTTCCCTGTTATTTCTGAATGTGCGAAAATTTTGGCAAATAAAAAGAAGTTGCTTGTTCTTCATATGTGTGGATACCTTAAAGGGCTCCTTCCAATTCTTTCAAAGCTTGCTGTGTCTGGCTTTGAAGCATTCACCAGCCCACCTGTTGGAAACACAACACTTATTGATGGAAGAAGTTCGTGCCCCGATAAATGCCTGATCGGCGGTACAAATGCTGTGCTGTGGACAAAATCAGCCGAAGAAATAATACATCAAATTGAAAATGACCTTGAACAACTACCACATCACAGGGGCATTGTTATTACTTCAGCAGGCGTGATGCCGCCGGTGTGCAAACCAGAGACAATAAAAAAAGTGTGTCAGTGGGTAAAGGAATACAAAATTAAGTTATGACCGGAAGTTGAAATACTTCCACATTATTAAGTTTTACACCTTCACATTTCTGAAACAAAATCGCATGCTCACCTGTGGTTCTTATCTCAACACCGTCAAATCTGATATTTCTGACAGTAGTCTGGCTGCTGCCACAAACAATAATCGGTTTATGACTATTGAGTATCTTGATATTTGAAAAACTTATGCCTGAAAGCCGCTCTAATTTAATGTCATCTTCCACAATAAGTTTCACTGCTGAGCCAGTAGAATCTTTTATTATGACATTGTCGAACAAAATATCATGGACACTGGCACCACCACTACCACCGAAAAGATATCTTAATGGATATTCAAACAATATGCCATTGATACAATTTTCAATAACAATGTTTGAGAAAACACAATTTTTTATTTCGCCATCAGAAGGACATCCTATCCTTATTCCATTGCAGTTTGTTTTAAGAATGCAGTTAGTCACAGCAATATCTTCGCAGACCATCTGTTTTTCATAAAGATTTTTCATTGAACGAACTGCAATACAGTCATCTTCAGTATCAAAAATACAATCACTGACAGTAACATTTTTGCACTGGTCAATATCTATCCCATCATTATTTCTCATCCTTCTATCACCAGAAAATTTCACCCTGTGGATACTCACATTTTCACACTGCATCAGCCATATCGTCCAGCACGAAGAGTCAATCAATGATAAATCCTGAATCAGGACATTCTTGCATCTGTAAAGCATTATTATTCTTGGTCTGGGTGTTTCTGGTTTTGCAAACTTGCCATTTGTGTCTAATGTTTTATGGTCATAAAATGCAGGTCCAGAACCATCAATTTTGCCCATTCCAGTAATTGAGATATTTTCAGCAAATTTTGCTAAAATCAAGGCATTCTTGCTTTTTTCAATACCTTCCAGTGGATTGAAACCTGCTGCCTGAAGGTCTTTGTAATCATTAAGATTTTCACTTCCTTTTATAATACTGCCGGATTCAACAACAAAATTTACATTGCTCTTCAGTTCCAGAGTACCTGAAACAAACACCCCACCTTCACAGACAACTCTTCCACCACCATTTTTATGGCATGTATCAATTGCATTTTGAATTGCATCAGTATTAACGGTCTTTCCATCAGCCCTTGCTCCAAAATCAGTAATTCTGAATATTCCCATACCTTGCTCTCCTTTTGTAAAACAAATTTTACCAGATAATGCGCCAAATTGAAATGTACTTTTGCACTCCACTACCTTGCAAAAGAACTGAAAAATGTTAA
This sequence comes from Candidatus Omnitrophota bacterium, assembly GCA_023818375.1. GTDB lineage: Bacteria > Ratteibacteria > UBA8468 > B48-G9 > DTJG01 > DTJG01. The sequence goes on from JAMWCC010000117.1 coordinate 3,516, forward strand.
TATAACATACGAATCATGAAACATTCCCTACTGGAAATATACAGGTTTAAAGTAGAAACAAGATTCATAGATTCTTCATTGCTTCCATCCTTTAAGGGTGCGACATTGCGCGGTGCATTCGGCATAGCCCTTAGAGAAACTGTCTGTGTTGACAGAAAGAACCAGAATTGTAGTACCTGCCTTATCCATCAGGGATGCGCCTACAAACAGATTTTCAGTGTAGAGATAGAAAAAGATAGCCAGTATATGAATATCCCTTCACCAATTATCCTTGAGCCCCCTTATGAGAACCAGCGATTCTATGACAAAGGAAGTAAATTTAATTTTGGCTGTATTGTTATTGGCAGGATGGTTGAATATTTCCCGTACCTTGTCCTTGGAATTAAAAAAATGGGAGAAAAAGGCATTGGTATTAAAGGACATCGTGGGGCTTTTAAACTGCTGAAAATCAGAAGCAAAAACAAAATTGTATACGACGGAGAAAAAGAAGTTCTTCGGGAATTCAGATACCCAGAAAAAATAAAATGCCCGACTTCATCTATTGAAAATTTAACTTTGAGATTTATTTCTCCGACAAGGATAAAAGCAGATGGAAACCTTATTAATGGTTTACCATTTCCACTGTTGATCAAGACCCTTTTAAGAAGGATATCTCTGCTTAAGAAAAACTACTGTCAGGATAGCCAACTGAATTTAGATTATAACACTTTGATAGAAAAGGCTTGCAAGGTTGAAGTAATTTCGTGTAATCTCAGATGGTATGACTGGGAACGGTTTTCAACAAGACAAAAAACGGCGATGAAACTTGGTGGCTTTATTGGTGAAATCAGTTATGCCGGTAATTTTAACGATTTTATGGAATATCTAAAAATTGGTGAGTTAATTCACATAGGCAAAAACACATCCTTTGGTCTTGGAAAATATGTTATAGTATAAGAAGGACGCGGAGGGAAATTG
>JAMWCC010000117.1:4515-7648 GCA_023818375.1 Candidatus Omnitrophota bacterium
TAGAAATAGAACTGATTACGCCGATGTTTATGTCAGGTGCTGATCTTAACCAGGCTGAGATCAGACCACCTTCAATAAAAGGCATGATGAGATTCTGGTGGCGTGCAATGCGAGCAGAAGATAATATTCAAAGTTTAAAAAACGAAGAAGCAAAAATATTCGGTGGGGTTGATGGCAATGCTATGAAAAGTACTTTCACAATAAAACTTACCGAACAGAACATAAAATGGAGTAGAAAAAGTTTCCCATATCATTCTGTTAGTGTGGCTGGTAAAAATTTTAAAATAAACATATTAGAGTACTTATCCTATGGAACCTATAAGTACCAAAAGAGCAGCAGAAAAAATATTTTTATTCGAGATTATGCAGAACCCGGCAGTAAATTCTGCTTGGATATATTCGTAAAGAGACAAACTTTAAATGACATATTAATTTCACTTTATTTTCTGACCTCGTTTGGTGGTCTTGGTTCTAGATGCCGAAATGGTTTTGGAAGTGTTCATATTTTAAACAGGGAGATTTTTGAAAAAATTGGAAATGATTACAAAGAAAATATTGTTCCAACAAGAAACATGATAACTTTTCAGAAAAAGATACCGTTATACCCTGCATTTTCTACTTCAATAAAGTTGTTCAAAACAGAAACAGAATATGAAACCTGGGACAAAACTCTGGCTGAAATCGGTAAGATCTATAGGGATGCCAGGGCAACGATAGAAAAGTCCCATTCATATGATTTAAGACAGTATATTGGGGCTCCCTTGGACCCACCGGGTGAAAACTTTAAGTCTTTTTTAGATAGACATGCAAAACCCTACTTCCTGAAAGTAATACGAACAAAAAGTGGAAAATATTGTGGGTACATACTGTATCTACCTTCACGTTACTGCACCGGATTAAACAAAGATAGAAATAAAAATCACATAGATCATAAAAAGGTAGATGAAGCATTTTTAATTGCTTGTCAAAAACTGAACAGCTTCTTAAAGGCAAAAATGCAGGAGGTTATATGAAAGAAGAAACGGTCAAAAAACTCAAGGCTTTTTTACACGACCCAATTGATAAAGCATTTAATATTCAATTTCATAGAATGAAAGCACAGGAATATGCTCAAATATTTGACATTCATGATATTGAAGATGAAGACACAAAAAAGGCTGACCATATTTCCTCTGCTGCGGACAGAATAACTTTTCAAAAAGAAGTTTCAGTGAATTTTAACAAACAAGCAGAACTAACCCACCCTTTGGGAAGTGGAAGGGTTAAACTTACAGGACCCGAATATGGCTTTTTATCGCCTGCTTATGAAGAAGTAGAGAACTTGCTTAAAATTGTCTTCAACGAATTAAAAAATGAATCCAGCGGTCAACCTAAACTTCCTCTTTTAACTTTATGGCGCAATTTGACAGAAAAACTCAGGGATTTTGAGCTTAAAAAATTTAAACTTGGAAACCTTTGGAATTTACTTCCAGCTGATACCAGAATTCCCGACCATTCAATCCTTGACCATTGCTGGCTGTCTTCAGCCATTGCGGGTTCTCTGCCTGACCCAGCCTTTTTAAAATTTTCATTTGGTCCAGTACAGAATTTTGTCTTAGCTTCAAAAAGAACAGAAGATTATTGGGCGGCAAGCTATATTCTTTCATATCTTTGTTCAAGAGCAATCGAAGTAATAATTGAAAAATTCGGACCAGAACACATTATTTTTCCTTACCTTCATGGTCAACCGCTTATTGACCTATGTTTTCAAAAAAAATATTCAATACCATACCAAAATCCCTATTCAATAAAGACACCTTCTCTTTCAAATATCATTTTTGCCTTACTTCCGAATAGCCAGGCAAAAGAAACCGCAGAAAAAATGAAAACAACAATACACCTTGTTTTTGAAGAAATTGGAGATTCTATCAAGAAGCAATTCCATGAATTTTTGCATGATCAACAAATTGAACAAATCTGGCAAGAACAGGTTGATGGTTTCTTTGAAGTTTACTATTCTATTTATCCATGGCCAATTGACACATCAAAAGTCATAGAAAATTATGAGCTTGTCTGCGGTAAAAAACCTGATGTTGAAGAAGGTGTCTTTAAGAATAATCATGGCAACTACTGGATGCCAATGTATAAGATACTTGATTTGGCATTCAACTCAAGAAAAAATTTAAGGAACTTTTGGCAAATCCAGATAAAATCTAATTTAAGTAAATGCTCAATGTGCGGGGAAAGAGAAGTGCTTGCAAAAAATGGTATAAAAAATCAAAAAGAATTGAGGGAATTCTGGGGAAGAATAGGAAAAAGTCAACAAAGTTATTTCAAAATTGATAAAGACGGAAGAGATCGTCTGTGTGCAATTTGTTTTATAAAAAGAATGGCAGGTGAACACTATTTCAGAGACAAAGTTTTCAACAATAAAAGTGAAACATATCCTTCGACTGGTACAATTGCTGCACTATCTTTTAAGTTGAATCTATTAGGATTCCATAACAATCCCGAAATAGTCTGTAAAGTTGACCAATATAATAAATTGCTGGGCAATATAGGAATAAAAGGTACTTTCAACTGGAGAGACATCGAACTTTTAAGGAATTCTCTTGATAAAATCAAAGATAATGCAATTCGAAATATTTTTGATGAATTTTTTTCAATTGACGGACACTGGGTTTATATTGAAAGTTTCAAAGAGAAAAGTTTAATGGAACAGGGAATCATTGCTACAAACCATAAAGATATCATAAATAAAATAAAAAAATTACTGAATGAAATTTATGAGCTAGCTAATGATAGTCCGTCAAAATATTATGCAATTATTTCGATGGATGGTGATCGGATGGGAAAATGGTTGAGCGGAACACATGAAAATTGGCCCTTATGGAAAGATGTTCTCCATAGTGAAGCAATTCCCGCCGTTGATCCTAACATTATAGATAAAAAAAGAAATCTTTCACCCTCCATCCATAGCTTCATCAGTAAAACAGTCAGTTACTTTTCTTTAATTCTCGTCAGAGATATAGTAGAAAAACAATTCCCGGGAAAACTTGTCTATTCTGGAGGCGATGATGTCCTTGCGTTTGTTCCAATAGACGTTGCTTTGTCTGTTTCAGAAAAAATCAGATTTACCTTTTCTGGGAACATT